>NZ_BCPP01001189.1:0-1800 GCF_016586125.1 Burkholderia sp. E168m23 | reverse complement strand
GGGGCCGCTCGAGGATGTCGGCTTCCTCGCACGCAACGCCGATACGCGCGAAGCGTTGCAGTCGCGGATCGGCGGTGCGTCGATCACGTCCGACGAAGCGATGGCCGCGCTCGAGCGCGTGCTGGTCGCGGGTGCGGCCGGCGAAGCGGTGGTGCGGCTCGACTGGCATGCGGTGGCACGCGGGATGCCGGCTGCGAAGGCGCGCCGGTATGTGCTGCTGCAATCGCAGGCGAAGGGCGGCGATGCGCGCGACGGCGGCACGCAACTGCGTGAAGAAGTGCTGGCCCTGCCGCGCGACGAAGCCATCGCGCTGGTGGCGCGGACGCTGCAGGCGCAGATCGCGCGGATTCTGCACATGACGCCCGATCGCATCGCGCTCGACAAGTCGGTGCTCGACATGGGCATGGATTCGCTGATGGGGATGGAGCTCGGCCTTGCGGTCGAGGAAGCGTTCGAGGTCAAGCTGTCGGTGATGGCGATCGCCGAAGGGGCGTCGGTGACGACGCTGGCCGGCCGCATCGTCGATTCGATCGGCGCGTCGGCGGATGCCGGCTGCGATGCCGCGTCGGCGGCCGATGCCGCGCAGGAGGCCGTCGCGGCACTCGCCGCGAAGCATGCGATCGACGGCGAAGCGCGCGCGATGCTCGATGCGCAGCCGGCGCCGGTTGCCGAGCAGGTAACGCCGTCGCTGGAGGTGGCGCGGTGAGCGCGCCGACCGGCTGGGCGACGCAGCAGGGCACGCTGGCGCGCCCGCTGACGATCGACGGGCACGGTTTGCATACGGGGCGCCGGGTCGGCGTACGGATTCTGCCTGCGCGTCCGGAAGACGGCGTGACGGGCATCGTGTTCCGTCGGGTCGAGCACGGACGCACGCTCGCGACACTGCCCGTCGACCCAGCGCTGCGCCGCGCGCAGCCGCTCTGCACGATGCTGCGCAATGCCGACGGCATCGGCGTACGCACGATCGAGCACCTGCTCGCGTCGCTGCTCGCGTGCGAGATCGATCACGCGATCGTCGAGCTCGACGCGGAAGAGGTGCCGATCCTCGACGGCAGCGCCACGCCGTGGGTGGACGCGATCCGCGCATGCGGCCGCGTCGCGCTCGATGCGCCGAAACGCTTCATTCGCGTGCTGCGACCGATCGTCGTCACGGACGGCGACGGCGACCAGCGGCGCGAGATGCGGATCGAGCCGGCGCCGCGTTACGAACTGAGCGTGCGCAACGACCTGCGCGGCTTCGGCGACATGCACTGGGACGGCGCGCTGACGCCGGCCGCATTCGCGACCGACATCGCGCCGTCGCGCTCGTACGGGCGCGTGAAGTGGGCCGTGCCCGCGATCGTCGCCGGCTATCTTCGTGGTGTGCCGATCCTGCGCGGCGCGCGGCCATCGTGCACCGCGTCGATCGTCGGCAATCGCGTGCTGGGCGGAATGCGGCTGCCGGAGGAATTCGTCCGGCACCGCGTGCTCGACCTGGTCGGCGATCTCGCGCTGGCCGGCGCGCCGCTGCTCGCGCGCGTGAGCGCGCTGCGGCCGAGCCACGAGATGAATTTCCGGCTGGTCGATGCGTTGCTGGCCGCGCCCGATGCATGGCAGTGGGCCGAGTTTTCCGACGCGTGACACCACGCTTTTTAAAAATACGCGGCGTAACATAGCGGCTTTTCGAGATAAAGCGAAGGAAGCAATGGCACTGGGAGAGCATCTTCGCCAGCAACTGGCGGCAAAAGCGCTGAAACGGCAACTGGAGCGCGCGACCGACGCCGCGGCCGCGCCCGGCGTCGCCCGGTACGCCGGTTGCGC
>NZ_BCPP01001188.1:0-1800 GCF_016586125.1 Burkholderia sp. E168m23 | reverse complement strand
CAGCTTGCGGTCGTGGAAGAACAGCCGGAGGCTCGCCTCGGTAGAGACCTTGAAGAGCCGCCGCAGCTTTTCGGTGGGCAGCTCGGCCGCGGCGACGGCCGCGCGCACGTCCGTCTCGATTTCGCGCAGGCAGTTCGCGCAGATCATCTCGCCGATCGCCTGCTTCGACTCGAAGAACTTGTAGATATAGGCCTTCGAGAAGCCGATCGCCTTCGCGAGGTCCGACACGGTCGTCTTTTCATAGCCGTACCGGCTGAAGTGCTCGGTGGCGGCGGCCACGATCTGGTCGCGGACGTCGTGGTCGGCCGGGCCGCGCGCGGGCGCCGGGGAAGGGTCGATTTTTTTCATGGGCTGCAGCTGACGGGAATGGACAACGAGTGACTATTTGGTATTATAGTCACCACCGGATTCTTGCCAAAACCCTCATGCTACCCAAACCCATCGTTGCCGCGGCGCTGGCCGCCATCTTGTCGGCGGGGTGTGCCGTCGGTCCCGACTATGCGCGGCCGGACGTGGCGATGCCGCGGCAGTTCCAGGGGCAGCGCGCCGTGGATCAGCGCCACGCGGCGGCCGACGCCGATCTCGCGACGTGGTGGACGGGCTTCGGCGATCCGCAATTGACGCGCTACATCACGCTGGCGCTCGCGCAGAACCTCGATCTTGCGCAGGCCGCGGCGCGCGTCGCGCAGGCACGCGCGGGGCTCGGCGCGGCGAATGCGGCGCTGCTGCCGTCCGGCAATGTGAGCGGCCAGGCCGCACGCGTCTACCAGTCGGTCGAAACGCCGTTGGGGCAGGTGTTGAATGCGACGCCCGGTTTCGACCGTCATGGCAACGACTACGAGGCCGATTTCAACGCGAGCTGGGAGCTGGATATATTCGGCGGATTGCGCCGCGGCCGCGAAGCGGCGCTCGCCGACTATCAGGCCTCCGAAGCGGCGGCGGTCGCGACGCGGCTCGCCGTCGCCGCGCAAACGGCGGATACCTACATCACGATTCGCGGGTTGCAGGGCCGGCTCGAGGTCGCGCGGCACCAGGTGCAGACCGAGCAGGATCTGCTGTCGACCCTCAACCTGCTCTATGGAAAGGGCCTCGCGGCGGAGCTTCAGGTGCGGCAGGCCGAAGGCGCGCTCGCGCAGGTTCGTGCCACGGTGCCGGTGCTCGAAGCGGCGCTGGACGCGGCGATGAATGCGCTCGACGTGATGCTCGGCGCGCAGCCCGGCACACATCGCGCGGAATTGCTCGACGGCGGCGAGGTACCGGTCGCGCCGCGGATCGCGGCGACCGGCACGCCCGGCGAACTGCTGCGGCGCCGGCCCGACCTGATCGCCGCCGAGCGGCGCGTGGCGGCGTCGAATGCACGCATCGGCGTGGCGATCGCCGAGTATTACCCGAAGTTCTCGCTGGGCGGGTTGATCGGCAGCGCGACGACGATGGGCGCGGGCAACCTGTTTGCCGGCGGCGCGAACCAGGCTGCGGGCGTGCTCGGCTTGCGCTGGCGTCTGTTCGATTTCGGCCGGATCAATGCGCAGATCGCGCAGGCCAAAGGGCAGGATGCCGAAATGCTGGCTGCGTATCGGCTCGCGGCGCTGCATGCGACCGAGGACGTCGAGAATGCGTTCTCCGCGCTCGTCAAGCGTGACGAGCAGGCGGCGATTCTCGGTGACGGCGTGAAGTCGCTCGGCCGCGCGCGGGCCGCGTCGTTCGCGGCTTACCAGAAAGGGGTGGTCAGCCTGATCGAAGTATTGCAGGCGGATGAAAGCCTGCTGCGCGCGTCCGACGAACGCGTGCAGGCGCGAACCG
>NZ_BCPP01001187.1:0-1801 GCF_016586125.1 Burkholderia sp. E168m23 | reverse complement strand
TCAAAAGCCGACGACCACTATCGGGCCAGAGCTCGACGATGCCCCATGACGCTCGCCGCGTCGCGCTCCAAACTATTCCGGGCAGGAATGACAGCTATCACCCGGTGCTGCCTTCTGCGGATTCACGCTTGCCCTGAAGATCCAGAGGCCCTCTCCCTTTTTTACTTTTTCAGGTAACGCGCAATGAATACGCTCTTCACCCCGACTCAGGTCGGCCCCTATCCGCTCGCTCACCGCGTCGTCATGGCGCCGCTCACACGGATGCGCACCGACGCGCACAACGTTCCCGGCGATCTGATGGTCGATTACTACGCACAGCGCGCCTCGTCGGGGGGGCTGCTGATTTCCGACGCAACCTCCGTGTCGCCGCTCGGCTTCGCTTATGTGGATGCGCCGGGCATCTACACCGAAGCACATGCACACGGCTGGCGACGTGTTGTCGACGCCGTCCACGCGAAAGGAGGACGCATCTTCGTGCAGCTGTGGCATGCGGGACGACAGGCGCATCCCGCCAACATCGGCGCAGAATTGCCGATCGCGCCTTCTGCCGTACGCGCCTATGAACACTCGGCGATCCACGACGAAAATGGCCAGGTCATTGAAGTCGAACAGGTGCTCCCCCGGGCACTCGCGCTGGAAGAAATTCCCGGCGTGATCGAAGAATTCCGTCACGCAGCGGCGCTGGCGAAACAGGCGGGTTTCGATGGTGTCGAACTGCATGCCGCCAATGGTTACCTGCCCGACCAGTTTCTGCGGGACGGCTCGAATCACCGTACGGACGCATATGGCGGCTCGCTCGAGAACCGCGCACGCTTTCTGTTCGAGGTGCTCGATGCAATCGGTTCGGTGTGGGAGGCCGGCCGCATCGCGGTCCGTCTTTCGCCCGGGAGTTCGTACGGCACGATGTCCGACAGCGATCCGCATGCCACGTTCGGCTATGTCGCGCGTCGTCTGGATGGCCATGGGCTCGCTTATCTGCATGTGGTCGAGCCGCGCGTGCGCGGTAACGATGACGTCGCCGCCGCGGCATCGGCGGTCTCGGCGAAAGACTTGCGGCGCGTGTTCAACGGCACGCTCATCGCGGCGGGCGGCTTCACCGCGGATAGCGCGCATCGCATGATCGAGGCAGGTGACGCCGATCTCGTCGCATTCGGGCGCCTGTTCATCTCCAATCCGGATCTGCCCGAACGACTGCGCGTCGGGGCGCCGCTCAACCACTACGACCGCTCGACGTTCTATGGCGGCGATGCACGCGGCTACACCGATTATTCGTTCCATGGCCCGGCGCCGGTCATCTGAACCAGCCTGCACGCGCGGCTGGTTTGCTTTTACGAATCGTTTCCGTGGGCGTGCGTGCCATTCCGCCGGCAAGAACCGATCGCCCGCAGTTTCATCGGCCACGTGGTCCGACGCGCTAGACTTAAGCCTTTGCGCCTTGGCACATCCCAACCACGACACGGACTTCACGGTCCTTCACGGAGAAGCAGCGGCATGGACCGGATGGCAGCAATGGAAACGTACGTCAGCGTCGTGGAGGCAGGCTCGTTCTCGGCCGCCGCCAAGCGACTCAAACTCGGGCAGCCGGCCGTCTCGAAGTCGATCGCGCAACTCGAGGCGCGGCTCGGCGTGCGACTTCTTTTGCGCTCGACACGCGGGCTGACGCCCACCGATGCCGGTCAGCGCTTCTACGAGCACGCGAGACGCGCCATCGAAGAAGTCGATCTTGCCGAGCAGGTCGCGCGCGATGCGTCTACCGGATTGGCCGGCGTGCTGCGCATCAGCGCCGCCGTGACCTTCGCGC
>NZ_BCPP01001186.1:0-1802 GCF_016586125.1 Burkholderia sp. E168m23 | reverse complement strand
GGGCGAGCTGACGATCCTCGACGGCATCACGCTCGCCGTGCAGCCGGGCAGCAGCCTCGCGATCGTCGGCGCGTCGGGGTCGGGCAAATCGACGCTGCTTGGCCTGCTTGCAGGGTTGGACAGCGCGACGAGCGGCACGGTTCGCCTGCTCGGCCGCGCGCTCGACCAGCTCGACGAGGACGAACGCGCGGCGCTGCGCAACGGCGCGGTCGGCTTCGTGTTCCAGTCGTTCCAGTTGATGCCGCATCTGACGGCGCTCGAGAACGTGATGCTGCCGCTCGAACTGCAGGGCGGCATCAGCGCGCGCGATGCGGCCGACCGCGCGCGGGCGCTGCTCGTGCAGGTCGGTCTCGGCGAACGCACCGCGCATTATCCGAAACTGCTGTCGGGCGGCGAACAGCAGCGTGTCGCGCTCGCCCGCGCGTTCGTCACGCGCCCGGCGATCCTGTTCGCCGACGAGCCGACCGGCAGTCTCGACGCGGCCACCGGCCACGCGGTCATCGACCTGATGTTCGAGTTGAACCGCACGCACGGCGCGACGCTCGTGCTCGTCACGCACGATGCCGAACTCGCGCGCCGCTGCGCGACGACCGTCACCATCGATGCCGGGCGCATCGTCGCGCCGCATGCGGCTTCGCGCGACGCATGAAGGTTCGTGCCGGCCGCGCGGCGTGGATCGCGCGGCCGGCACGGGCATGACGCCGTTGCGTCAGTGCTTCAACGCTTGAGCGCCGCGCGGGCGCGCTCGATCAGCGCCGTGGTCGACGAGTCGTGCTTCGCCGGATCGACCGATTCGGCCGACAGGTCGGCTTCCACCACCTTGCCGAGAATCTTGCCGAGCTCGACGCCCCACTGGTCGAACGGATTGATGTCCCACACCGTCGCCTGCACGAGCACCTTGTGCTCGTAAAGCGCGATCAGCGCGCCGAGCGTGCGCGGTGTCAGCGCATCGACGAGCAGCGTCGTGGTCGGGCGGTTGCCGGGGAACGTCAGGTGCGGCGCGAGCGCTTCCTTGCCGGGCCCGGCGACCTTGCGCGCTTCCTCGAGCGTGCGGCCGAGCATCAGCGCTTCGCTCTGCGCGAAGCAGTTCGCGAGCAGTTTCGGGTGATGGCTCGCGAGCGAATGCTCGGGCGTCAGCACCGCGATGAAGTCGATCGGCACGATCGTTGGCCCCTGATGCAGCATCTGGAAGAACGCATGCTGGCCGTTGGTGCCCGGCTCGCCCCACGTGACGGCCGACGTCGGGTAGTCGACGAAGGTGCCGTCCAGGCGCGCGGATTTGCCATTGCTCTCCATTTCGAGCTGCTGGAGGTACGACGGCAGGTAGTGCAGCGCTTCCGAATACGGCGCGACGAGATAGCTCTGCGAGCCGAAGAAATTCCGGTACCAGATGCCAATCAGGCCGAGCAGCACCGGCAGGTTGCGCTCGAGCGGCGCTTCGCGGAAGTGACGGTCCATGTCGTTCGCGCCGGCCAGCAGTTCGTCGAACTGTTCGGGGCCGATCGCGATCATGATCGACAGGCCGACCGCCGACCACAGCGAATAGCGGCCGCCGACCCAGTCCCACATTTCGAACACGTTGTCCGCGGCGATGCCGAACTTCACGACTTCGGCCGGGTTCGCCGACACGCCGACGAAGTGCTTCGCGAGCGCATCCTCGGGGCAGCCGCGCGCGACGAACCAGTCGCGCAGCGAGCGTGCGTTCGTCATCGTCTCGAGCGTCGTGAAGGTCTTCGACACGATGATCGCGAGCGTTTCCTCGGGATCGACCTGTTCGAGCACGCGCGCGAGATCGGCGCCGT
>NZ_BCPP01001185.1:0-1811 GCF_016586125.1 Burkholderia sp. E168m23 | reverse complement strand
ATGCCGACGCCGAAGAACGTCTGCAGATCGGTGCCCGTCCAGCCGCGCGCGGCCAGGCCCGCCGGCGTGATGTCGGGCGCGGCCACGCGGCCGAGCGCAGCGCCCGCGAACGGCTTCGCGCCGTCGAGCTGGCCCGTGAATGCGCGCGGCGTGTGGCATTCCGCGCAGTGGCCGAGCGCGCCGGCGAGATAGCGGCCGCGCTGCCAGTCCGCGGATTGTCCGGTCGACGCATCCGGCAGGCTGTCCTTCAGGAACAGCATGTCCCAGAACATCATGCCGAAGCGCAGGTTGTACGGGAACTTCAGGTCGTGCGCGCGGTTTTCCTGCGCGACCGGCCTGACCGTCATCAGGTACGCGTACATCGCGTCGGCGTCGGCGCGCGTGAGCTGCCGGTACGACGTGTACGGCATCGACGGATACAGGCGCTTGCCCGGCGCCTTGCCGTCATGCAGCGCGGCGTAGAAGTCGTCCGCGCTCCAGTTGCCGATCCCGTGATCCTTGTCGGGCGTGATGTTCGAGCCGTAGAACGTGCCGAACGGCGATTCGAGCGCCGCGCCGCCGGCGAACGGCGCGCCGTCCTTCGCGGTGTGGCACGCCGCGCAGTCGGCGGCCTTGACGAGATAGCGGCCGCGCGCGATCGGGTCGGCGCCGGGCGCGCCGGACGCCGCATTCGACGCCGGCGCGTCGTGGCCGCCGCAGGCGGCGAGCAGCAGCGCGCAGGCCGCCGCGAGCGCGGGCAGGCCCGCGGCCCGCGCGACACGATGAGCGAGTGTGCGTTTCATGCGGCGTCCTTCACGAGTCCCGGCGTCGTCAGCACCACGTCCTTGACGGCTTCGTAGTAGCGGACATAGCCCGTGCAGCGGCAGAGGTGCGCGTCGAGCGCATCGGTGATCGTGCGTTCCACGTCGGCCTTCGCGACCGGCTCGCGCTTCAGGCGTTCGATCAGCACGGTCGCCGCGTTGACGAAGCCCGGCGTGCAATAGCCGCACTGAAAGCTGAAATGCTCGAGGAATTTCTGCTGGATCGGCGACAGCTCGACCACTTCGCCGGCTTCGTTGCGCGTCGCGTGGCCTTCGATCGTGCGGATCGAACGGCCGTGGAAGAAGTGCGCGCCGGTAATGCAGGTGCGCATTTCCTCGCTCGTGCCGTCCGGCTGGTCGACGATCACGACGCACGCGTGGCAGATGCCCTGCCCGCAGCCGAGCCGCGAGCCGGTGAGGCCCACGTACTCGTGCAGGAACTCGATCATCATCAGCCCTTCCGGCACCTGCATCGGGCCGACGGCCTTGCCGTTGATCTTGACCGACAGCGGCTTCTGCTGGAACCGGACGAGCGGACGCTCGACGGCAGCCGATGCCGATGCCGGCGCAGCCGGAGCGGACGCCGGAGCGGCCGAAGCCGCGGTCGGTGCGGAAGCGGCGGTCGCAGCCGCGCTGGCGCTCGCGGCCGAAGCCGCGGTTTGGGCGGTCGTCATGCGAGCACCTCCTGAATCTTTTGCGGGGTCACCGGCAGGTCGGTGAAACGATGGCCGATCGCGTGCGCGATGCCGTTCACGATCGCGCCGACGACGGGGATCATCACCACTTCGGCGACACCCTTCGGCGGATCGGTCTCGGACAGCGGCGGCAGCACGTCGCCCGTTTGGGTCCAGACGGCGACGTCGGACGCGCGCGGCAACCGGTAACGGTTGAAGTTCCACGTACCGTTGCCGGGGCCGTCCTCGTAGAGCGGCAGGTACTCGTGCAGCGCATGGCCGATGCCCATCGCGAGACCGCCCTGCAACTGGCCCGACACGAGCTGCGGCGAAATCT
>NZ_BCPP01001184.1:0-1813 GCF_016586125.1 Burkholderia sp. E168m23 | reverse complement strand
ACCCTCGATCCCGTACTCGCCACCAGCGCGCAGGCCGGCGCGGCCGTCGTCGTGCTGCTCGGCGCCTTCGCGAAGATGCGCCGGCCCGCCGCGTTCCGCCAGGCACTCGCCGGCTACCGGCTGCTGCCCGATGCACTGACCGCGCCCGTCGCGTTCGCGATTCCGCTCGCGGAAGCCGTCGCCGCCGTGGTGCTGCTGTTTCCCGACACGCGCACGGCCGGCGCGACCGGCCTGATCGCGTTGCTTCTCGCGTTCGCGGCCGGGCTCGCGATCAACCTGCTGCGCGGTCATACCGACATCGACTGCGGCTGTTCCGGCTTCACCGCCGCCCGAGCCGACGTCCCGCGCGGCATCGGCTGGCTGCATGTCGGGCGCGTGCTGCTGCTCGTCGCGCTGGCCGCGACCGCGTTCGTCGAGCCGGGCACGCGCGCCGTCGTGTGGTTCGACTACCTGACGCTGTTCTTCTCCGTGCTGCTGATCGTCTGCGCGTTGCTCACCGTCGACGTGCTGCTCGCCAACGTCCCGCGCCTTTCCCACCTGAGGAATTCATGATGCAAACCGCTCTCACCGTTTCCACCGCCCTGCTGTGGGTGGCCGTCCTCGCGCTCGGCGCGATCTGCCTCGCGCTGGTGCGCCAGATCGGCATCCTGTACGAGCGCATCATGCCGGCCGGCGCGCTGATGATCGACAAGGGGCCTGCGGTCGGCGCGATCGCGCCGACGTTCGAATTGACCGACATGCGCGGCGCGCAGGTGAAGGTCGGCGGCATCGACGCGATGGGCAAGGCCACGCTGTTGTTCTTCCTGTCGCCGACGTGCCCGGTCTGCAAGAAGCTGCTGCCGCTGTTGCCGTCGCTGCAGGCCAGCGAGGCGACGCCGGTGAACATCGTGCTCGCGAGCGACGGCGATGCCGACGAACACACGCGCTTCGCGCGAAAGCACGACCTCGGGCGCTTCCCGTACGTGCTGTCGCAGGAGCTCGGCTTCGCGTACCAGATCGGCAAGCTGCCGTATGCGGTGCTGCTCGACGAAACGGGCACCGTGCGCGCGAAGGGGCTCGTCAACACGCGCGAGCATCTCGAGAGCCTGTTCGAGGCGAAGGAGCGCGGCGTCGCGTCGCTGCAGCAGTTCGTGCATGGCGATCACAGCCACGATGCCCACGACGGGCACGCGCAGCACGCGTGACCGGCCGAACCTTTTTCAACGTCATTGGAGAACGACGACATGGGCGTGTTTGATTCATGGTTCGAGCGGTCGGCGCGCGGCGTCGCGCAGCACAGTTCGCGGCGCAGCGCGATGGCGAAGCTCGGCAAGGTGCTGGTGGGGTCGGCGCTGCTGCCGCTGCTGCCGGTCGACCGCACCGCATATGCGGCCGATGCGGCATCGGGGGCGTCGGGTGCATCCGGTGCCGGCGCGAGCGACGACCCGACGAGCTGCGACTACTGGAAATACTGCGCGATCGACGGCTGGCTCTGCAGCTGCTGCGGCGGCACGTCGAGCAGTTGCCCGCCGGGCACGACGCCTTCGCCGATCACGTGGATCGGCACCTGCCGCAATCCTCACGACGGTTCGGACTACATCGTGTCGTACAACGACTGCTGCGGCAAGACGTCGTGCGGCAAGTGCTTCTGCAACCGCAACGAGCGCGAGAAGCCGCTGTACAAGCTGTCGTTGAACAACGACATCAACTGGTGCATGGCGAACGGTAATTCGAATTACCACTGTTCGGTTTCGGTTCTGCTGGGAGCGGCGAAGCAATGAAAGTGAAGCAAGCAGGAAAGCGCATCGTTGCATGCATGGCGGCCGCGACGGCC
>NZ_BCPP01001183.1:0-1819 GCF_016586125.1 Burkholderia sp. E168m23 | reverse complement strand
GTCGGTGCGCGCGCTGCAGAACGGCGCGATCGTATTTCGTCGAGAAGCCGTACAACTCGCAGCAGATGCTCGAGCGCGTGCAGCGTGCGCTGCGGCTCGCGCAGCAGCGGCATGCGGTGAGCCAGCGCCACCGCGAGCTGCGCCAGCGGCTCGATGCGCTGACCGCGCGCGAGAAGGAAGTGCTGCGCGGCGTCGTGGACGGCAAGGGCAGCAAGCAGATCGCGTCCGATCTGTCGATCAGCGTGAAGACCGTCGACGTGCATCGCGCGAGCATCAAGGAGAAGCTCGGCGCGACGTCGATCGCCGCGCTGGTGCGCGACGTGATGGTCGTGTGGGGCGACGACGGAGAGTCGTCGCGCTAGCGGTCGGGGCTGCTTGCGGACGGGCTTGCGCAGGCACGCCACGGCACACGAAGCACGTGAAGCAGGCGAGGCACGCGCCACGCGTGCCCTATACGCCACACGTATTGCGCACGGCACCACACGCCCGATGCGTGCCGCCGTTCAACGCATGTATAGCCCGCCATTGATGTCCCAGCACGCACCGTTCGCGAAATGCGCGTCGCCCGACGCGAGCAGCACGGCCGCATCGGCGACGAAGCCGGCCGATCCGAGCTTGCCGCCCGGCAGGCTCGCGAGCACCTGACGCAGTTTTTCGGGCGCGACGCTTTCGTACACGATCGGCAGATCGAGCGGGCCCGGCGAGATCGCGTTGACGGTCACGCCCTGCGCGGCGAGATCGCGCGCGAACACCTTGGTCAGCGTCAGCGTGCCGCCTTTCGCGGCCGCGTAGTGCGCGCCCGTGGCCGAGCCGCCGTTCTGCCCGGCGAGCGACGCGATGTTGACGATGCGGCCCGCGCCGCGCTGCGCGAAGTACTGGCCGAACACCTGGCAGCCGAACAGCACGCTGCGCAGGTTTACGTCGATCACCTGGTCGAACTGCTCGGCCGTGATTTCCATCGCCGGCACCACCTTCGAGGCCCCCGCGTTGTTGACGAGCACGTCGATCGTGCCCCAGCGCGCGACGAGCGCATCGCGTGCCGCTTCGAAATCGCGTTTCGACGTGACGTCGAGCGGCAGCGCGAGCGCGCGTTCGCCGCTCGGGTCGAGGTCGCGCGCATGCGCGTGAATCGCGTCGGCGGCGATGTCGGCCAGCGCGACGCGATAGCCGGCCGCATGGAAGCGTTCGGCGATGACGGCGCCGAGCCCGCGCGCGGCGCCGGTGACGAGGACGACTCGATCTGACATGGTCTGGAATTCCGTGGTTCGCGGGCGCACGCCGGTGGCAGCGGCGCCCGCATCGTGGTTCATGCGGCGAGTGCCGCCTCGAAGTGTGCCGCGATCGCGCAGACCTGTTCGTCCGCGCCCTTGCGTCCGACGATCTGCAAGCCGGCCTTCAACGGCGAACCGGCGAGCGGCAACGGCAGGCTGAGCGCCGGATGACCGCTCAGGTTGAATGGCCGGATCAGCGACGACATCGCGATCACCGATACGCCGTCGCGTGCCTGCTGCAGCGTGATCGGCAACGCGGGCAGCGTCGGCAGCACCAGCACGTCCGCGTGTTCGAGCGCGGCATCGACCTGCGCGGTGAAGCGTGCGCGCACGGCTTCGGCTTCCTTCAATGCCGCAGGCGCGGTCGTTGCGGCCGCACGCAATCGCGCATCGAGGTCGGCGCCGAGCTTGCCGGTCGCGACCAGATGACCGAACGCGCGCGACGTTTCCGCGTTGATCACGGTGAGCCCCGCCGCGAACGCGGCCGGCATGGCGTCGAGCACGATCGTGTGCGAACGCAGCCCCGATGCGCGAACGGCCGCATCGAG
>NZ_BCPP01001182.1:0-1818 GCF_016586125.1 Burkholderia sp. E168m23 | reverse complement strand
GCGCGAAATCGTGGCCGTAGGTGTCCATGTGGTCGGCGTCGATGTTCGTGATGACTTCGATCACCGGATACAGGTTCAGGAACGACGCATCCGACTCGTCGGCCTCGGCGACGATGAAGTCGCCCGTGCCGAGCCGCGCGTTCGCGCCGGCGCTGATCAGCCGGCCGCCGATCACGAAGGTCGGGTCCAGCCCGCCCGCGGCGAGCACGCTCGCGACGAGGCTCGTCGTCGTGGTCTTGCCGTGCGTGCCGGCGATCGCGATGCCCTGCTTCAGGCGCATCAGCTCCGCCAGCATCACCGCGCGCTGCACGATCGGCACGCCCTGGTGGCGCGCGGCCAGCACTTCCGGGTTGTCCGAGCGCACGGCCGTCGACACGACGACCGCGTTCGCGCCCTCGATGTTCGCCGCATCGTGGCCGATCGCGATCCGCGCGCCCAGCGCCTCGAGGCGATCGGTCACCGCATTGCGCGACAGGTCCGAGCCGCTGACCGCGTAGCCGAGGTTGACGAGCACTTCGGCGATGCCGCTCATGCCCGCGCCGCCGATCCCGACGAAATGAATGTGTTTGACGATGTGTTTCATTGCAGTTGTTCCAGGTTCGCGCCGGCCGCCTTCGCGCAGACGCGCGCGACTTCGTCGGTGGCCTCGGGCTTCGCGAGCGCGCGCGAACGTTCCGCCATGTCCGCGAGCGATGCCCGCGACTGGCCGCGCAGCCAGTCGGCGAGCAGCTCCGCCGACAGGTCGCGTTGTTGCACCAGCACGGCCGCGCCCGCATCGGCGAGAAACGCGGCGTTGGTCGTCTGGTGATCGTCGACCGCGTACGGGAACGGCACGAACAGCGCCGCCACACCCACCGCCGCGATCTCCGACACCGTCATCGCGCCCGACCGGCAGATCACCAGATCCGCCGCCGCATACGCGGCCGCCATGTCGTCGATGAACGGTACGAGCCGCACGTCCTCGCCGGCCGCGAAACCGGCCGCTTCGTAATTCGCCTTCAGTGCCTCGATGTGCTTCACGCCGGCCTGGTGCACGACGCGCGGGCGCTCGCCCGGCGCCAGCAGCGCCAGCGCGCGCGGCACGACTTCGTTGAGCGCGGCCGCCCCGAGGCTGCCGCCGACGACCAGCACGTTCAACGGGCCGCTGCGCGACGCATAGCGTGCGTGGGGCGGTTCCGTGTGCGCCAGTTCCGCGCGAATCGGGTTACCCGTCCATTCCGCGTGCGGCAGCGCGCCGGGGAACGCGACGAGCACGCGCTTCGCGAGTTTCGCGAGCACCTTGTTGGTCAGGCCCGCGATCGAATTCTGTTCATGCAGCACGAGCGGACGCCCCGACAGCGCGGTCATCACGCCCGCCGGGAACGTGATGTAGCCGCCCATCCCGAGCACGACGTCCGGCCGCACGCGGCGCAGCGCGCCGAGGCTCTGCCAGCATGCGCGCAGCAGGTTGACCGGCAGCGTCAGCTTGGTCTTCAGCCCCTTGCCGCGCAGCCCGCCGAACCGCACGTACTCCATCGGAATGCCGTGCTTCGGCACCAGCGTCGCTTCCATCCCGGCTCGTATAACTTCGTATAATGTATGCTATACGAAGTTATTACGCGCGGAATCGAGTTCGAGCAGGGCAGCGCTGCCGTCGACGGACGGCACGGTCGGGTGCGCGACCGTGTCGCCGAAGCGGCGGGCGAAGGCTTCCTGCGCGGTGTCGTCGAGATGGTGCTGGCCGCGGAAGAACAACACCTTGTGGCGCAGCAGCGCGGCGTGGACCGCATCGAACGTCGCGTCGTCGAGCGTGGCCGACAGCCGCACGCCGGAAATTTC
>NZ_BCPP01001181.1:0-1821 GCF_016586125.1 Burkholderia sp. E168m23 | reverse complement strand
GGCGTGCCGCGCCGCAGGTTGATGAACTGTTGCTGCAGCGACGTGAACAGGCGCCGCGCCTCGTCGTCGGTCTCGGCCGCGAACACGTTGACGCCCACCATCGCATGCGGTTTCGGCCACGCGGCCGACGGCCGGTATTGCGCGCGATAGATCTCGAGCGCCCGCATCAGATAATCCGGCGCGAAATGCGACGCGAACGCGAACGGCAGCCCGAGCATCGCCGCGAGCTGCGCGCTGAACAGGCTCGAACCGAGCAGCCACACCGGGACGTCGAGCCCCGCGCCGGGCACCGCCCGCACGCGCTGGCCCGGTACCGGCTCCGCGAAGTAGCGCTGCAGCTCCGCGACGTCGTCCGGAAACGAATCGGCACTGCCGATCAGGTCGCGGCGCAGCGCGCGCGACGTGGTCTGGTCGGTGCCGGGCGCGCGGCCGAGGCCGAGGTCGATGCGCCCCGGATACAGCGACGCGAGCGTGCCGAACTGTTCGGCGATCACGAGCGGCGCATGGTTCGGCAGCATGATGCCGCCCGAGCCGACCCGGATCGTCCGCGTGGCGCCCGCGACGTGGCCGATCACGACGGCGGTGGCCGCACTCGCGATCCCCGGCATGTTGTGATGCTCGGCCAGCCAGTAGCGCTGGTAGCCCCAGCGTTCCGCATGCTGTGCGAGATCGACGGTGTTACGGAACGCCTGCGAGGCGTCGGCGCCGGCCGGAATGGGGGCGAGATCGAGTACGGAAAACGGTGTCATCGGAAGACCTTCGAAACGGGGTGGCGTGGTGATGCGCTGACGCAACAAATGCCAAGGATTTTGCCAAAGGGTTCCGGAACGTGCTGGCGGCGCGCGGATACCCATGCGCCTTACAGGGGTGCAGGGTTGCTTGCGACGATCGTTGCAAAAATCAAGCTAATCGCTGATTAATTACCAAACTTTACGGCGATTGGAAGTGAAACCGCATCGACATACAAATTTGCACGAAACGTTTGATTTTAAAGACTGCAATACGCCTGCAAAGTACTTACGCTAACGTGAACGTGGTCGGGCCGATCAGGTCCGTCGACCGCTCAGCTTTGCCGGAATTGCACTAGTCCGTTTCTCGAAGCGCCGCACGCGGGGGGCTGCGGACTGCTAAAATCCGGCGCCTGCCCATGTTGTGCCGATGGAGCCATTCGAGTCTTCCCGCATGCCGTCCGGGCGCTGCGCGGGGATACGCCACGCGAAGCCGGGCATGGCCGCACCCGAACGACGGGTCGTGCCTCCCCCATTACAGACGCTGCTGGAACAAGGAGTCGGGTCGTGCCCGCGTTCGTCGTTGTCGGAATACCGCATCACGCTCAATCACGCTCAAGCGTTTGCCAGGGCGCCCCGTTCGCCGGGAGGCCTCGCGCATGACGCCCGCCGCAACGCTGCTCGACTGGCTGCTGATCATCTTCACGCTGGCCGCGGCCGGCTACGCGCTCGTCGCGGCCTTCGCGCCGCGGCCGCGCACGCCGCGCACCGCGGTGCGCGACGGCTTCGAGCCGGTCAGTGTGCTGAAGCCGCTGTGCGGCGCGGAGCCGCACCTGTATGAAAACCTCGCGACCTTCTGCGCGCAGCGCCATCCTCGCTACGAGGTGCTGCTCGGCGTCGCATCGTCGGCCGATCCGGCCATCGCCGTCGTCGAGCGGCTGCGCGCCGATCATCCGGAGTGCGACATCACGCTCGTGATCGACGCGCGCGTGCATGGCAAGAACCTGAAGGTCAGCAACCTGATCAATCTCGCCGAGCGCGCGAAATATGGCCGCATCGTGATCGCGGACAGCGACATCGCGGTGCAGCCCGA
>NZ_BCPP01001180.1:0-1825 GCF_016586125.1 Burkholderia sp. E168m23 | reverse complement strand
TCGCTGCGCGGCACGACGGCCGGCACAGCGACGACACCGACGGCGACTCGAACGCACGCGCCGTGCCGACGATCGCCGCGAGCGCATATACGGCCGGCGCGGCCAGCCACCCTTGCACCGCGCCGAGCAGGAACACGCCGGCGGCCAGTGCCTCGACGCTCTGGCAGATCGTCGCGATGCGCCGGCGGTCGTAGCGGTCGGCCACCTGCCCGACGACGAGCGTCAGCGCGAACATCGGCACGAACTGCGCGAGGCCGACGAGACCGAGTGCGAACGCGCTGTGCGTGAGCGCATATACGTACCAGCCGATCGCGACCGACAGGATCTGGAAGGCCAGCGACGACATCACGCGCGTGCCCCAGAAACGCTGGAACGGTGCGTGGCGAAACAGGTTGGCGGGTAACGGGGATAACGGACTGGAATCGGGCACGGGGGTGGTCATCGGGGTCTCGGCGGTCGGCGGTGCGCACCGCAGCCGTTCGGGAAAACGACGACGCACGCGGGGGCGTGCGGCAACGGTGCGGACGCGGCCAAAGCGCGATGATATGCCAACCGCCGAAAACCGGCCGGCCGCCTGCCGCGAGCGCCATCGAGCCGGCGCATCGCACAAAAAAAAAGCGCGAACCGCGGTTCGCGCCAAAGAGAGACCTCGCTGAAGACGTCACACCATTCCCACCACTGCGCTCAGAACGAATGCCGCATCCCGATCCGCACGTCGGCCTGCGTCTGCGTCGTCGACGGCGTGAAGCTGTAGCCGACCACCGCATCGACGCCCTGCGACGCGCGCAGGTAATCGCCGGAGATGTAGATGTCGGTGCGCTTCGACAGCAGGTAATGCAGGCCCGCCGTGCCCTGGTTCCAGTGATGGCCTTCGAAGCGCGTGTGCTGGTAGCCCGCGATGAAGCTCAGCGCCGGCGTGAACTGGTACAGGCCGCCGCCTTCGTACACCTGCATGTGCGACGACTGGCCGAAGCCCTTGATCGTCGTGTACGAGTAGTTGGCGTCGAGCGTCAGCTTGCCGATCGTGTAGCTGGTGCCGATGCCGAACGTGCCCTGGCTGTCGACGTCCATCGGCGTGTTCGCGAACAGGTCGGTGCGCGCGCCGGTCGCCGGATCGACGGTGACGGTCTGCTGGCCGAGGAACGTGTGCGTGCCGATCATCGCGTACGGATCGAACGCGTAGATGCCGTTCGGGTTGTTCAGGCGCGTGTACGCGGCGCCGATCGAGAAGTCACCCTTCGTGAAGCTCGCGCCCGCGCTCCATGCGCTGTTGCGATGGAAGTTGCCCGCGACGTTGCCGAACGAGTACATCGCGCCGAACTTGAAGCCGCTCAGGTCGTTCGACAGGAACTTCACCGAGTTCGGCAGGCGGTCGCCGTTGAAGCGGTCGAAGTCGCCCTGGTGGATCGCGTAGCCGCTGCCCCACGCCGAGATGTTGTAGATCGATACGAGTTCGTTGGTGATGTCGAGCTGGTTGCCGAACGACAGCGTGCCCCAGTCGTTCTGCAGGCCGACATACGCCTGACGGCCGAATTCCGCGCCGCCGAAGCCGAGTTGCCCGTTGCCGAGATGGAAGCCGCTCTCGAGCGTGAACACGGCCTTCAGGCCGCCGCCCAGGTCTTCGGTGCCCTTGAGGCCGAAGCGGTTCCCGTAGGCGACGCCGTCGTCGAACTTGACCACGTGCGAACCGCCCGTGTTGTTCACGTACGTGATACCCGCGTCGAGAATCCCGTACAGCGTCACGCTGCTTTGCGCATGTCCGACGGCGGGAATACAGGCCGCGCATGCAAGCGCGGCGGCTACGGCAACTTTCGTATGCTTCATT
>NZ_BCPP01001179.1:0-1828 GCF_016586125.1 Burkholderia sp. E168m23 | reverse complement strand
GTTCCTGAAATTCGCCGTGACCGGTAGCCTCGCCTGCGTCGCGTGCTATCTGATTGCCGGCCTCCTGCTTCGCGTGCCGCGGTTCGCGTCGATTCTGTAGACGCGTCGGCTCGCGCCGCTCGTTCGTACACGATATCAGCGGCTGGCGTCGCGCCGGGCGACGTCATAGACAGCCGCTGCCGTGATCCCGAATACCAGGTGCGCGATCAGCGTGATCGCGCCGCGCACCGCGATGAACCACGGAAAGATTGTCGTGAATCCGTACAGGTTCACGCCGTACAGGAGAAGCCCGAACGCGCCGCCCGCCAACAGCGCGGCCACGCGCGACAGATTGCGGACCAGCCGTGCCAGCACGGCCGCAGAGACCAGCGAAAGCGCCGCATGGACGAGCGTCGCCACGCCCATGACCAGCGGATCGAAGCCGCCGGACGCAGCGAGCACGCTTCGCCCCATCACGATCGCGGCCGTGAGGCGCGCGTCGCGCAACAGATTCCGGACGGCGTCATCGCCGGCAATTGCCCAGAGCAGCAGCTCGATGACGGTCGATCCGACCGCCGCGCCGAACGCTGCCCAGAGAATCGGGACCCCACTCGCTCGTTTCAATGATCGCCCTCATGGCGGGCCGGTCGATGCATCGAGCGAACCGCCGTGCAAACCGGTTTATGACGCCCCTTCGCAGTCCGACCAGTATGCAAACGGGTCGCGATGTTTCGGATAGTGCTCGTCGAGCCATTTCAGCAGCGTCGCCCGCGCATTGTCCATGTCGGCCTTCAACGACGACGTCGTCAGCTCGTGCACTTCGACGGACTTTTCCCGATCGACCACGAAGCAGTTCCAGTCGGGGCCGTCGAGATCCGGATCGTCGGACGCCTTCGACGACTTACTCCAGCCGAAACGCTTGCGCGCATCGATGTAGTAGCGCGGATGCACCTTCAGATACGACATCTCGCCGCCCTGCAGGCTGCTCTCGGCGCGCAGCACGTCGCGTTCGTCGACGATCTGCGTGACTTCCGGCAACCGGCGCGAGCGCCATCCGGCAGGCAGCGTCGCCACTGCACGAATGCTGTCGTACGTGCCCCACTCGAGGCCCCACGCTTCGGCCATGCGTTTCATGAACGCGTCGGCGCTCGGATAACCGCGCAGCTGGATGCGGGTCGACAACGTGACTTCCACCCCGCCGCGACCGCCGGATGCGCTCGACACCTCGTCGTCCGTTGCGAACGGATTGCCCGGACGCGGCGATTCGCGCTTCGCGTCCGCAGGCGCCAGGCCGGAAAAAAGTTGATCCAGCGCCGCACGCGCCTTCGACGATTTGTCTGGTCTATTCATCGGTTCCCTTTTGTACAAATTTGAACCCGTACTGCAATGGTTGGTGATTGCCCTGCCATCGGGCAAAGGCTCGATTCCGCTTCACTGCGGCGATCTCGCCGTTTTCCGCGGCTGCATTGTAACGATTTGGCGGCCGCGACTGAACGAACCGGGAGCGAGCGGCCGGCCGCAGTCGCGACGCGCGTGCTGGTGCTGGTGCTAGTGCCCAAGCGGTCACCTGCGCGAACCGCCGGGTATGCGCTACCCCAGCGCCTTCACCATCCGCTCCATCAACGCGAGGACTTCCGGCCGATTCTCGCCCTTCGCATGCACGAAGTGATAGCTGAGCAGTGAATCGACCTCGTGACGGCTCACGCGCACGAGTGCGCTGCGCCGCAGATACGCATCCGCAAGCGGCGTGCGCGCAAGCGCCACGCCCAGCCCCGCTTCGGCCGCCGCCAGCACGAGGTTGTAATCCTCGAACCGGCGATCCTGCGCACGCGGCTTGAACGGAATGCCG
>NZ_BCPP01001178.1:0-1834 GCF_016586125.1 Burkholderia sp. E168m23 | reverse complement strand
CTGTTCTTCGCGGACGTGCTCGGCCTGTACGACGTCTATGGCGGATCGGCCGACGCGGCGGTGCAGTGGGCGGTCGAGGCGCCCGCGAACGATCCGATGATGCTGATTCCGGCGCTCGTCGCGCAGACCGAACGGCTCGCGTTCGGCGTGACGGCGAGCACGACTTACGAGCACCCGTTCGCGCTCGCGCGCCGCTTCAGCACGCTCGATCATCTGAGCAACGGCCGGATCGGCTGGAACATCGTCACGTCCTACCTGACGAGCGCGGCGCACAACTTCGGGCTCGACCAGATGATCGGCCATGACGAACGCTACGCACGCGCTGAGGAATTTCTCGATGTCGTGTACAAGCTGTGGGAAGGAAGCTGGGCGGACGACGCGGTCGTCGCCGACAAGCACACGCCGCGCTATGCGCGAGGCGAGCGCGTGCGGCCGATCGCGCACGAAGGCGCGCACTATCGCGTGCAGGGGCCGCACGTGTGCGCGCCGTCGCCGCAGCGCTCGCCCGTGCTGATCCAGGCCGGCTGGTCGGGGCGTGGGCGCGCGTTCGCGGCGAAGCACGCGGAGGTGGTGTTCGTCGCGAAATCGAATCCGCACGAGATTCGCGCGGGCCTCGACGAGATTCGGCGGCTCGCGGCCGAACGCGGCCGCGCGGCGGACGACGTGAAGTCGCTGACGGTGCTGCGGATCGTCACGGCGCGCTCGTCGAGCGACGCGAAGGAGAAGTATCACTCGCTGCAGCAGCACTATCACCAGCACGCGCAACTCGTCAGCTATGCGGGCGACACCGGCATCGACATCGACCGCTATGCGGACGACGAACCGCTGACGACGCAGACGGAAGGGCTGACGTCCTACGTGGTGCGGCCGGACGGCAGCGGCAAGCCGCTCACCGCCGGCGACGTGCGGCGCAAGTTCGCGAGCGTCACGCGCGGCACGGACCTGATCCTCGTCGGCGCGCCGGACGAAGTCGCGGACCAGCTCGCCGAGCATGCGCGGCAGTCGACGACGAGCGGCTACATGCTCAATCCGCTGATCAGCCCCGGCACGCTCGACGATTTCGCCGAACTGATCGTGCCTGAGCTGAAGAAGCGCGGTCTGTACCGGACGACGCCGGCGAGCGGCACCTTCCGTTCACGGCTGGGCGGCCGCGACCGCCTGCCGGACACGGCTTATGGCGCGTCGTTCCGGTTTCCCGTGCCGGAAGCGGGCTGACCAGCCGATCAATGCTGAACGACTTTCATCGGAGTGGCGTGACATGAGCGATGACGTACTGTTCCTGCCGCAACTGCATCGTGCCGACCGGGATCTTCCGGCATGAATAGCGCGACGAACGAAACCATGGAGGCGACGCGGCGCGAAGCTCGACCCCATCGATCGGCGTCGCCGCCCGTCCTGAGCGCCACGGGCATCGCGAAACGCTTCGACGCGACCGTCGCGCTGGCGGCGCTCGACCTGTCGATCGGCGCCGGCGAAGTCGTCGCGCTGATGGGCGCGAACGGCGCGGGCAAGTCGACCTTCGTCAAGATCCTGAGCGGCGCGCTGCAAGCGGACGGTGGCACGCTGGCGCTGCGCGGCGAACCGTATCGGCCCGCGTCGCCGCACGCGGCCAAGCGGCTTGGCGTCGCGACCGTGCACCAGTCGGTGGCCGATGCGATCGTGCCGACGCTGTCGATCGCCGACAACCTGCTGCTGGACCGGCTGTGCGACCCGGCTTCGCCATGGCGCGCGCCGCCGGCCGCGCGGCGTGCCGCGGCGCGTTCGCTTGCCGCGCGGGTCGGGCTCGACGTCGATCTGGCGGCGCCGCTCGCCTCGCTGTCGCTGGCCGACCAGC
>NZ_BCPP01001177.1:0-1835 GCF_016586125.1 Burkholderia sp. E168m23 | reverse complement strand
GACGAGATCGCCGAGCTGGATGCGCACTTCGGGCGGCACGTCGAGACGGTTCAGCGTATCGGACAGCGTGAGTTCGATGTCGCCCGCGCGCATGCCTTGCTGGTGGTCGGGCGCCGCGAACTGAAACAGGCTCGTATAGCCGAGCATGTCGTTGCGATGCGCGCTGAGCGGCGCGAACAGGCCCGGCTGCACACTGCGGTCATTGCGATCGAGGTGTTCGTTGCGCTCGCCGATCGTGCGGGCGAGCTCGCTCGTCACGAAATGCTGCGCGGTGGGAAACGGCGTATCGGACAGCACGCGCTGCGGCAGCGCGGCCGTGCCTGAATCGACGGCGCCCGGCAGTTGCGACACGGCCGGCAACGCGGCGGCGAGGCCGAATGCGGCGAGGGCGCCGAGCACGGCGGCCGGCACGAGCGTGCGCACGACGCGCTGCGCGCGACCGGGTGCGACGGCATCAGGGGTTGCGACGGACTTGACCAAGGTGTCCACATCCAGGAAAGCGGTTCAAAGGGGTGTGGGCGGGGGCCGCCGGCGGCGCACCGTCAAACGGCGACGGGGCGGGCGGCGGGCGTGCAACAAAACAGGCCCCGCCAGGGGCCTGTGTCGTTTCCGTTCGACCCAACCTGCGGGGCAGTGCCCGCTTCGAACGGCGGCGTGCATACCGGGTCGAACCCGGTTATCACGAAGACGCTAAAGAAAGATGACAGCGTCAGTCTACCGATGTTCCGCGAAACGTTAAAAATTTTAAAGAGGGTCAGCTCGTTCGTTTCGCAGTGCGGTAAGTCGGGTTAAATCAGCATTTGTTACGACGATTCTCGTCAGTCCGGCAATTTTTGCGCGCGTCGGCGCAGAGCGGCGGAGGTGCGCACGGCGTCGAAGCCGGCGTCGAGCATCGCCTCGGCGTCGTTCCACAGGTTGCCGCGCAACCGGTTGGTCCAGATCATCGACGCGAACACGCCTTCGAGCAGCGACACGAGATAGACGGCGGCGAGGTGCACGTCGAGATCGACGGCAAGTTCGCCGGCGGCGATCGCGCGACGCAGCAGCGCCTTCGTGATCCGCAGCATCTGCAGCTCGAGCAGCATGCGGCGCCGCTGCAGCGCGCCGTTCTCCTCGCTTTGCTCGCACTTCGTATAGAGAATCACGAGCACGCGCTGCATCGGGCCAGGCTCGCCGCATTCCTGCAGATAGTGCGACGCGGCACGCCGCAGCGTCGCGAACGGCGGCAGGCCGTCGCCCGCGTCGAACCCTTCCGACGTGCGCGCGAACGCGCGGTCGCACATCGCCAGACACACTTCCATCTTGTTGCGGTAGTGGCCGTAGACGGCGCCCCGCGACATCCCGGCGGCCTCGGCGAGGTCCGCCATCGCGGTTTGCGCGACGCCTCTTTCGAGCAGCACGAGCTCGGCGGCGTCGAGGATCCGGTGCTTGATGGCGAGCGATTCTTCCCGGGTCTTGCGGGCCATGTCGTGAAATTCCTTACAGTTCGCTGTCGTTTTATTGAGACAGTGTGTCAGCCAGATTGAAAGCGCGCGTATTTAATCAGTCGTGACTGATTATAATCGGCCACCCTGAGCCGCCGCATTGTATCGGCGGCGAATGATCCGAGGTCAGAACATGAATAACAAACGCACCCAGTGGCGCCGCATGCGGCTGGCGCCGTTCGCGCTCGCGGCCCTGTTGGCCGTGGCCGGATGCGGAAAGGGCGACAAGGATGCCGCGCCGGAGACCGCGAAGCAGGCCACCGTCGTGACGGTGCGCCCGACGGCCGTGCCGATGACTGTCGAACTGCCGGGCCGGCTCGACGCCTACCGGCAGGCGGAAGTCCGCGCGCG
>NZ_BCPP01001176.1:0-1847 GCF_016586125.1 Burkholderia sp. E168m23 | reverse complement strand
GCGCTCGTCGCCGAACACGCGGATCTTGATCAGTTGGTGCGCGTCGAGGTGCACCTTGATTTCCTTCAGCACGGCGTCGGTCAGCCCTTCGGCGCCGATCAGCACGACGGGCTTGAGCGCATGGGCCTGGGAGCGCAGCGCGGAGCGCTCGGCGGGAGAAAGCGAAAGGGCGGGCATGGAAATGTCGAAATCTAAATAAGGGCGCGCTGACTGAAAAGCGATCGCGGGACGTTCCCGCGTCAGCCGTGCGCCGAAACCACGTAAAATCGCGGCTTGGGCCTGAAAAGGGGCCGCAGCCGCGCGAAGAAGACGCGTATTATCCGCTAAAAGCGCGGCTTCACGAAGCAATTGGCAGCAATCTCTCTCTCGAATGGCAAAAAACCGCTTCAACCAGCACTGGCTGCACGACCACATCAACGACCCGTACGTCAAAATGGCGCAGCGGGAGGGCTATCGCGCGCGCGCCGCGTACAAGCTTAAGGAAATCGACGAGCAGGACAAGCTGATCCGTCCCGGCCAGGTGATCGTCGATCTCGGCGCCACGCCGGGCAGCTGGAGCCAGTATGCCCGCAACAAGCTCGCGCAGGGCAAGAAGCGTGACGCGGAGCGCGAAGGCGGCATCGACGGCACGATCGTTGCGCTCGACATCCTGCCGATGGAGCCGATCGCCGACGTCCACTTCCTGCAGGGCGACTTCCGCGAGGACGACGTCCTCCACCAGCTCGAAGAAGTGCTCGAAGGCCGCGCGGTGGACCTTGTTATTTCCGACATGGCCCCCAACCTCTCCGGCGTGGCCTCGGCGGACGCGGCGCGCATCGAGCATCTCTGCGATCTGGCGCTCGAATTCGCGCAGAACCATCTGAAGCCGGACGGTGCGCTGCTCGTGAAGTGCTTTCACGGCAGTGGCTACAGCCAGATCGTCGAGAAGTTCAAACAGCAGTTTAAGGTTGTCGCGCCGCGCAAGCCCAAGGCATCCCGCGACAAATCGTCCGAAACGTTCATTTTGGGTCGGCAGCTGAAGCATCCGCGCTGATGCGGAGTGCGGTGCCGCAAACGGGCTCCGGCCCTTGCCAGACAAGCGAAGCGCTATCGCGGCGGTTGTCAATGCTTATGGCGGGGGTGGTCGGACTGGATTAGAATGACCGAGGGGCGCCGCAAGGAAAATGTAGGCGCTCGTCTACGAGTGAAGGAGTGGTGCTTTGAACAACAATATGTTTTCGAAGGCAGCGGTGTGGCTGGTGATCGCACTGGTGCTGTTTACGGTGTTCAAGCAGTTCGACAAGCCCCGCGTCCAGGAAGGCGTGTCCTATTCGCAGTTCATGGACGACGCCAAGAACGGCAAGGTCAAGAACGTCATCGTTCAGGGGCGCAACCTCACCGTCACTCCGGCTGATGGCCAGAAATACCAGATCGTGTCGCCCGGCGACATCTGGATGGTCGGCGATCTGATGAAGTACGGCGTGCAGGTCAGCGGCAAGGCCGACGACGAGCCGAACGCGCTGATGTCCGCGCTGTACTATCTCGGGCCGACGATCCTGATCATCGTGTTCTGGTTCTACATGATGAGGCAGATGCAGGGAGGCGGCAAAGGCGGCGCATTCTCGTTCGGGAAATCGCGTGCGCGGCTGATCGACGAGAACAACAACGCGGTGAACTTCTCCGACGTCGCGGGCTGCGACGAAGCGAAGGAAGAAGTGTCCGAGCTCGTCGACTTCCTGCGCGATCCGCAGAAATTCCAGAAGCTGGGCGGCCGCATTCCGCGCGGCGTGCTGCTGGTCGGCCCTCCGGGTACCGGCAAGACGCTGCTCGCCCGCGCGATCGCGGGTGAAGCGAAGGTGCCGTTCTTC
>NZ_BCPP01001175.1:0-1848 GCF_016586125.1 Burkholderia sp. E168m23 | reverse complement strand
GGCATCACCGCAATGGACGTGATGCGGCGGGGCTTGAGACAGAACCCGGCCGTGGCGGTCGATGCGCTGGTCGATGCCGGCGCCTATCCGGGCATGCCCGCACTGATCGTCCAGGGTGACGGCGATCATGTCGTCGCGCCGAAGAATGCCGATCAGCTGACCGTGCAGTTCATGCGCCTGAACGGGCTCGCCGACAGCCGCGGCGCGCTGCGCGGCGGCGAGCGGGTCGAGACGCGCGAAACGGGCGCACAGATTACCGACGTGTGCCGCGACGGCGAGCCGGTGGTGCGGCTGTGCCACGTGAAAGGGCTCGATCACGCGTGGGCCGGCGGCGACGAAGCCGTGCCGTTTCACGCGGCGGTCGGCCCCGACGCCAGCGCGATGATCTGGGCTTTTTTCGAAACCCATCGCCGCACTGTGGCGACCGAACGACGCATCGTCTGATCGACACTGGTCAAAGCCTAGGGTTTTCCCTATAATTCGGGAAAACCCTAGTCCAGAACCTTTGAATAGCGAGATCGATCATGTACCTGCTGAGCCACCTCTTCCTGATGCTGACCAAGAACGCTGACAAGGCCGCGAAAGAGCGCGCCGACGCGTATCTGGCCGAAGCCACCGACATCTACGACCTCGAATTCCGCATGCGCAAGATCGATCGCGACGCGGCAATGAACCGTCCGTATTCGATCGGCGCGCGCTAAGCGGCGCACGCGGGCCTGCCGGCCCGCCATTTCGATGAATCGCGCAAAAGGGCGCGTGCGGCACCATGCCGCACGCGCCCTTTTTGTATTTCCTGAGCCCTGAACCTGTGCCGCGTCAGACGACCGTCAGGCGCACCGGCACGTTGTTGCGCGTGGCGTTCGAATACGGGCACACCGTGGTGCGCCTTGTCGACCAGCACTTGCGCGTCGTTCTTGTCGAGCCCCGGCAGCGACACGCGCAGCTCGATGTCGAGCCCGAAGCCGCCTGCGTCGTTCGGGCCGATGCCCACTTCCGCCGTGACTTGCGTATCGGCCGGCAGCGTCTGCTTGTTCTGGCCCGCGACGAATTTCATCGCACTCAGGAAACAGGCCGAGTAACCTGCGGCGAACAGTTGCTCCGGATTCGTGCCTTCCGCGCCCGTGCCACCGAGTTCACGCGGCGCGGCCAGTTTCACTTCCAGCTTGTTGTCGGCGGATACCGCGCGGCCGTCGCGGCCGCCCGTGCTCGTGGCGCTGGTCTTGTACAGAATGTTCATCGTGCAGCTCCTGTCGGGAAGAGAGGGGAACAGCGGTCCGGTCAGACGGAATGTCGCCGGCCATGGACAAAATATAGAACACAAATCATTAGTGTGCAAATGAAATTTTGAAGAAAAACCCGGCAGCGCCGGGCAGGTCGGTTCGTGCCGGGCGTGTCAGCGTTCGTTGGCCACCGACAGCGCATCGCGCAGCTGCTGGAGATCGGCGCGCAGCCTGATCAGGAATTCGGGTGTCTGTTGCATCGCGCAAAAGAGGTCGGCGGGCACCGAGCGCGCGCGATCCTTCAGCGCCCGGCCTTCCGGCGTCACGCGAACGTTGACGACGCGTTCGTCGGCCGCGCTGCGTACGCGCTCCACGTAGCCGAGCGCTTCCAGCCGCTTGAGCAGCGGCGTGACCGTGGCCGGGTCGAGGTCGAGCCGCGCGGCGATGTCCTTCACGGCCATGTCGTCGCGCTCCCACAGCACGAGCATCGCGAGATATTGGGGATAGGTCAGCGACAGCTTGTCGAGCAGGGGCTTGTACGCCTTCGTCATCGCGTGCGAAGTCGAATAAAGCGCGAAGCACAGTTGCTCGTCGAGCGTCTGGGGCAGCGGAGGCAGGCGGTCCATGG
>NZ_BCPP01001174.1:0-1852 GCF_016586125.1 Burkholderia sp. E168m23 | reverse complement strand
TTTTAGAGATTGACAAACAGTGATAAATGAAGGGATTGGAAAGTTAAAGAATGGTTAATGAGCCGTGTTTTGATGTACTGGGGAAGAATGAATTTGAAAGCTGTAAGAATGTGTCGTGTCGGGTTTGATTTTTTCTTGAGCGCTCTTTGTTTTCATATAAAAATCAAGAACTTACATTGGTTTTGTGCGCCAGGTTACACATCGGGATGCTCCAAAAGTAAGACAAATGAAATAGCAAACGTTTGCGAGCGACCAAATTCTTTCATGATTGTAATGTCTATTGGTGTGTTGGTTGATAATGCATTTTCCATATTATTAACCTGTTAATAAATTTTCTTTTGTTGAGTTTGTTTTTCTATTTATGGATTATCAATTAATTGAATTTATCTGATGCGGGGAGCGTTGGATTATGCTGATTTGCGCATCTTGTCCGGCGCGGGCGCCCGTGTGACGGGCGTTCCGGGCCGCCCAGCTGCACGAAGTTGTAAAAAAGTGCTACAGGGCGAAAAATGAAACGGTCCGCGTCAATTTATCGGATTCGTCCTATTGACGATTGCGCTGGCATCGGTATCAAGGGGGAATCGGCACGCATGCGGGAAGCTGAGCGGACGCGCTCGCGGCGGGGATTTCAGGGGATGCCGACAGGTCGTCAAAGACCGCGGGTCGGTGTCGAACCGGAGGCGGTCGAAATGTCAGATCCGGGGTGCGGCAATTTGTCAGTCATGCCGAGGACGGCGCGACGTGTCGAAGAAAAATAGGGATTGATCGAATGTATCGGACGCGCCACAGTCGGCCCACGGGCGTGGACCGAACCGGGCGCTTGCCGCCTGACCCGCGGCAAGCGCCCGACTTCACTTCTTCAGAAACCGCAGCGCGAACCGCGCCATCCGCGGCACGAACATCGGGCGCAGCAGGCGCTTGTCGTAACCGGCCATCCGCCGGTCGTTCTCCACGAGACACAGCTCGATCAGCTCGCGCGGGTTCAGCGCATCGCCGATGTCGGCGGTGCCGGTCGCCGGGAAATTCGCGTCACGGGCTGCGCCGTCGGCATCGATGCCGCGCGCGATGCTCATGCGGTCGCGGATCAGTTGCACCCACACGGCCGCCACCCGTGCGAAGAACCACGGCCGGCGCCACCACGGCATCGTGCGCCAGTACCACGCGTACCAGTTCACGAAGAACAGGATGTGGCGGCCTTCTTCCTGGATCACGGGCTCGAAGGTCTCGACCAGCTCAGGCGGGAAATAGCCGGAGCGCTGCGCGGAGCGGAACAGGCCGAACGCGAAAAAGCTGTCGATGCATTCGCTGAAGCCCGTCATCATCCACGACCATTCGGGATCGGTCGGCGCCGGGTAGGCCGGCTCGGGCGCGAGCCGGATGCCGTACGCCTCGACCAGCTTCGACAGCACGACCTTGTGGCGGGCTTCCTCGCCGCCGTCCATTTCGAGCGCGCGGCGCAGCAGCGGATCGTCGACCGTCGCGGCGTAGGTAGCCACGCGGATCGACGCGCGGCCTTCGGTTTGCACGGCGATGTCCCAGATCGGCAGCGACGTGAGCCGTCTGAGTTCGGCCGGCTGGAGCGCCGGCCAGTCGATCACGGCCGGCTTGTACGGGTTGTGTGTGTCGAGCAGCATCCGACAGAACATCTGCTTGTGCGCGTCGGAACCGATCCGGACGGGACCTTGCCTCTCGAAGGTCCAGTTGCGCATCGCGTGATCTGCGGCTGCATGCTCTTCCTGCAGCGTGTCGGTCATGGCTATTGTTATGCGATTACGGATCGAAAGATTCTTGCACAGCTTCCGTCATCGCGTATTTTCGAGCGGCCATGTGCACGTGTCGTTTGTCGCTAAAG
>NZ_BCPP01001173.1:0-1854 GCF_016586125.1 Burkholderia sp. E168m23 | reverse complement strand
GGGCTGCTGCAGCGCGTGCATGGCGGCGCGCTGCCGGCGTCGCCGGCCATCGCGCCGTTCGCGCAGCGCGAGGCGCTCGAAACCACGGAGAAGCGACGCATCGCGCGGCGGGCCGCGCAGATGATCGCGCCTGGGCAGGTGGCGATCGTCGACGGCGGCACGACCTCCGCGCTGCTCGTCGGCCAGTTGCCGGCCGACCTGCGCGCGACGATCGTCACGCACAGCCCGAGCGTCGCGGTCGCGCTGGCCGCCCATCCGTCGATCGACGTGATCCTGATCGGCGGGCGGCTCTACAAGCATTCGATCGTCGCGGTCGGCGCCGCGGCAATGGAAGGCATCGCGCGCATTCATGCAGACCTGTACTTCATGGGCGTCACGGGCGTCCATCCGGTAGCCGGCCTGAGCACCGGCGATTTCGAGGAAGCGGCGATCAAGCGCGCGCTGGCCGAACGCGCGGCCGAGACGGTCGTGCTCGCGTCGCAGTCGAAACTGCGTGCGGCATCGCAATTCGTGATCGGCGACCTCACGCTGGCGCAGACGATCGTCGTCGAGAAGGAAACCGACGCCGCGCTGACGAAGCCGATCGAGGCCGCGGGCGTGACGGTGGTGCGCGCGTAGCGTGCGGGGCGCTCGCATGCGCCGAATCGGTTGCGGGCGGCACCGCGCCCGTGCCGAATCCATGTCAGCGTGCTGACAGGCACCGCTTGCTAACATGGGCGATCGCCCGATCGCCACGTGCTACCCGCCCGATGCCCCCGCCCTCCACCACGACGCCTCAGGTACCGCCCGCCGGCGACGCTCCGCCGCCCGGCATCCTCGCGCTGTTCATCGCGTTCGCGCAGATCGGCCTGACCAGCTTCGGCGGCGGGCTCAGCGGGCGGATGATGCGCGACTTCGTCCACGAGCGGCGCTGGCTCGACGAAGAGGCGTTCCTCAACGGCCTCGCGCTGTCGCAGGCGTTGCCGGGCGTCAACGTGAAGAACCTCGCGATCTGGATCGGCTACCGGCTCGCCGGATGGCGCGGCGCGGTGGCCGGCTTCACCGGCATCATCGCGCCGCCGGCCGTGCTGATCGTGCTGTTCGGCGTCGCGTTCTCGACCCTCACGCGCTTCCCGCTCACGCATGTCGCGCTCGCCGGTGCGGCGGCCGCGGCGATCGGGCTGTCGATCTCGATGGCGATCACGGCGGTACGCCGGCTGCCGCGCCGCGCGCTGCCGTTCGCGGTGATGACGCTCACCTTCGTGTCCGTCGCGGTGCTGCACTGGCCGCTCGTATGGACCGTGCTGATCGGCGGCGCGCTGAGCGTCGCGCTCGAATACCGCCGTGCGGCCGCCGCGCCGGCCGGGAGCGACGCACGATGAACGCGTCCGCACGTTACGCAGCGCTGTTCGGTGTGTTCGCGCCGCTGTCGATCGCGACGATCGGCGGCGGGCAGGCGGTCATCGCGGATATCCAGCGGCAGGTCGTCGACGTCCATCACTGGATGAGCGCCACGCAATTCGTGAACGACTTCGCGATCGCGCGGATGGCGCCGGGCCCCGGCTCGCTGCTGGCGACGCTGATCGGCTGGCAGGTGGCCGGTTTCTGGGGCGCGGTGATCGCGACACTCGCGTTGTTCGGCCCGACCGCGTTCCTGATCTATGGGGTCGCGCATCTATGGCGGCGGCACCGGGGCGCACGCTGGCAAATCGCGCTCGAAGCCGGCCTGCGCCCGGTCGCGGCCGGCATGATCCTCGCGTCGGTGTGGGTGCTGCTGCAGGCGCTCGACGGCGGCTGGGCCGCCCGCGCGATCGCGGTGGCGTCGACGCTGTGCGTGATCTACACGCGCGTTCATGCGCTGCTGCTGATCGCGAT
>NZ_BCPP01001172.1:0-1855 GCF_016586125.1 Burkholderia sp. E168m23 | reverse complement strand
TGCTCGTCGCGCACGGCGTGCTGGAGGCGGATGCCGAAGACGGCTGGCGCATGCGGCCGCGCGCGAGCCTGGCCGATGCGCATGCGTGCTGGGACGCATTCGCGCAACACGCGTCGCCCGAGCTGTGGCCGGCCGTGCTCGTGGACTACTTCCGCACCAGCGCCGGATGCCTCGACGCGCAGATCTCCGGCAGCGTGTCGCCGGCCGGCCTGATGTTCCCGGAAGGGGCTTCGCATATCGCCGAAGCGATGTACAGCGACGGCGAACATGCCCGCGCGCTGCATCGCGGGATGGCGCAGGCCGTGCGCGCCGTCGTCGCACGCGAACCGCAGCGCTCGTGGCGCATTCTCGAAATCGGCGCGGGCACGGCCGCCGTGACGCGTGCGATCGTCGACGCGCTCGCGCCGCTGGTCGAAGCCGGCACGCGCATCGATTACCTGTTCAGCGACGTGTCGAGCTACTTCCTCGCCGCCGCACGCGAGCGTTTCGCCGCGTATCCGTGGATGCGCTTCGTGCGCTTCGACATGAACGCGCCGTGCGACGCGCAGGGCATTGCGCCGCATTCGGTCGACCTGACGATCAGCTCCGGCGCGCTGAACAATGCGCGTGATACGGTCGCGCTGATCGCGGGCTTGCGTGCGCTGTCGGCTGCCGATGCGTGGTGGGTGATCCAGGAACTGACGGCCGAGCATCCGGAAATCAGCATCAGCCAGGGGCTGATGATGGAGACGCCGGACGACGCGCGCGCCGCATCGGCGCGGTTGTTCGTGCCGCACGCGCAATGGCTCGAATGGCTGCAGGCGGAAGCGGGCGATCGCGCGCTCGGTTGTGTCGCGCCCGACACGCCGCTCGCCGCGCTCGGCTACGACATCCTGCTGGCTCACGTGAAGCGCGGCGCTGCACGCATCGCGCCGGATACGCTGCTGTCGTTCGTGGCCGAGCGCGTGCCGAACTACATGGTGCCGTCGCAACTGCGCGTGCTCGAACGCTTGCCGGTGACCGCGAACGGCAAGATCGACCGCCGCACGCTGGCCGGCATCGCCGATATCCGCGAACCGGCGCCGGCCGTGGTGCGAGCGGTGCCCGCACAGGCAGCCGATCCGCTGCTCGCGCGGTTGATCGGCTTGTGGGAAACCGTGCTCGATACGCGCAACGTGTCGCCGGATCAGGACTTCTTCGCTGCGGGCGGCGATTCGCTGCTGATCGCGCAGCTCGTGTCGCGGCTGCGCGGCGAGGAGCCGCTCGCGCATGCGCATCCGTTCGACCGGCTGCTGCGCTGGGTGCTCGCGCAGCCGACGCCCGCCGCGTTCGCGCAATGCCTGCGCGACGCGAGCGAGCAGCCGGCGAGCGCGACGCCGACGGCCGCGCCCGCCGCGTCGCGCACGCTGCCTGCATCGGCGGTCGTCCATGCGCCGGCGCCGCGCGTGCGAGCCGGCGTGCGGCCGATTCCGCTCGCGCCGGGCGACGGCGTGCCGCGCGTGATCGTGCACGAAGGGCTCGGCACCGTGCATGCGTACCGTCCGGTGCTGCCCGCGCTGGCGCGGCTCGGCCCGGTGCTCGGCTTCGCGGTGCGCGACGCGCAGGACTATCTCGACCTGCCGGTGCGCCACCTGAACGCGACGCTGGGCCGGCGTTACGCGGATGCGCTGTGGCGCAACGGCGTGCGCGAGGTCGACGTGCTGGGCTACTGCTCGGGCGGGCTGATCGCGCTCGAAATGGCGAAGTCGCTGGTGCAGCTCGGCGTCGCGGTGCGCACGCTCGACATCGTGTCGAGCTACCGGATTCCGTATCTGATCGAGGACGAACGGCTCGTGCTGTTCAACTTCGCGGCGACGCTCGGGCTGCCGCTCGATGC
>NZ_BCPP01001171.1:0-1860 GCF_016586125.1 Burkholderia sp. E168m23 | reverse complement strand
CTTGCCGAGATAGTCGCCGCGGCGTTCCTTGCGGATCACCGATTCGTAGATCTGGCCGGTCGTGAAGTTGTTGGCCTTGCGCATCTTCGTGCTGATGAAGCGCTCGTAGTGGCCGAGGTCGAGGTCGGTCTCCGCTCCGTCTTCCGTCACGAACACTTCGCCGTGTTGAAACGGGCTCATCGTGCCGGGGTCGACGTTGATGTAGGGATCAAGCTTGAGGAGGGTGACTTTCAGACCGCGCGATTCGAGGATCGCGGCGAGGGAAGCGGCGGCAATGCCCTTGCCAAGGGAAGAAACTACGCCGCCGGTGACGAAAACATATTTGGTCATCGCTGGATGCTCGCGGGAAAAACGGATTATACCGTAAAGCCCGCCCTTCTCTCAGCAATTGGCGTGATGATCGCGCCCCGTTCGGGCCAATCCGTGCCGACCCGCGCCGGCCGTGCGCGCCGGTACGAACCGGCCGGCCGGTCGGCGCCGCACGCATGCGCCGGCGGGCGTTCCAGCCGCCCGGCGAAACGTCAGGCGCGCTTCGCGAGCGGCGCGCCGGCCTGCGAAACGCCGCCCTCTTCCGCCTTCAGCGAATTCAGCATCCGCTGCAATGCGCGGGCGGTCTCGATCGGCCGCTCCATCGGGAACAGGTGGCTGCCCTCGAGCCATTCGATGCGCCCCCGCGTCGCGCGGCGTGTCGCATCGAGCCCGACTTGCCGCACCTCGCGCGAGCGCGTGCCGGCGAGAAAGCCGAGCGGCACCGGCGCGCCGTGCGCGAGCCGCGGGCCGAGCGTGTGCGGCAGCGTCCGGTAGATCAGGTATTCGACCTGACGGTCGAATGCGAGCGCGCGCTCGCCGTCGGCGCCGGCCTGTGGAATCCCGTAGTCGATATAGTCGGCCAGCATCCGTTCGTCCCAGCGCGCGAACGCGGGCTTCTCGCGGAAGTGCCGCCAGACTTCGTCGCGGCTCATCCAGCGGGTGCGCCGGTTGCGCGTCGCCGCGGCCGGCGACAGCCGCTCGTCGAGCCCCGCCCACTGGCTCGCGCGCAGCGCGCCGGCACGCCAGCCCGCGATGATCGGCGAATCGATCATCACGACGCCGCGCACCCACTGCGGCTTCTTCAGCGCGGCCATCAGCGACAGGTAGCCGCCGAGCGAATGGCCGACGAGCCAGACCGGACGCTCGTAGCGGCTGCCGATGTCGTCGAGCAGTTGCTCGACGAGATGCGGCCAGTCGCGCGTCACCGGGTAGCGGCGGTCGTGGCCGATCCGTTCGACGTAGCGCAACTCGTAGTCGTCGGCCAGTTCGGCGAAGATCGTCCGGTACGTCGACGCCGGGAAGCCGTTCGCATGCGAGAAGTGGAGGATGTCCTTCAAACGCCGATGTCTCCTTTGTCGGTGGGAGTGAGTGCTTCAGCACTTACTCCCGCCCCATGCTTCGCGGTCGACCGGCGTTGGCGCTTTGGCTCTCACGCCAGTCCCATGTTTCGTATTCTGTCGGAACCGTGCCTCGGCACGGCACGCCGGCCCCGGGCTTTCCGTCCCGATACGCCGGCCTTCCCGCGATCACCGGTCCATCCAGTACCGGTGCCGTTCGTCGCGATAACGCGCGAAGGCGAACCCGCCGCCGGCCGGCGCGACGTCGAATCGCACGGCGCCGTCGCGATCGGTGCGCGGCAGCGGAATCCCGCGCGCCTCGTAGCGGGCCAGCACGGTCCGGTGCGGATGCCCGAAACGATTGCGATAGCCTACAGGAAATACCGCGACGCGCGGCCCGACCGAATCGAGGAAAGGCTCGACCGACGACGTGCGGCTGCCGTGGTGCGGAACGATCAGGATCTGCGCGGCCAGTGCGTCGCGCACGTCATTC
>NZ_BCPP01001170.1:0-1863 GCF_016586125.1 Burkholderia sp. E168m23 | reverse complement strand
TTGTCGTTGTGCGCCCAGCATGGGCGCACTCCTGCGGGTGCAAGTCCCGCCATAAGCTGGTCACAGCGAATGAAGTGAAGCGCAACTGCATGAGGGCGACCGAATGTGGAGAGGAAGCGTGGAGCGTAAATCGTGAGCCGATGGACAAGAACTGCATAGAAGGCGCTGCCGTGCAGGGCGAGCGGGCAACGCACCGCGAAGCTCTCGTGACCAAGGCGAAGCAGCGTAAATGCGGCGGTTGTGCGATGAAGGAGTGCGCTCTTACCTGGGGAGATCTCGCCTTATGCCTGAAAGGGCGACGGCGTCGAGCCGGAGCGAGAAGTCAGCAGAGGTCGTAGTAGTCACAGGACAGGTCGATGAGGCTGAAGCTGGTGACGAAGGGCCGAACGGGAAGGAGTGTCCAGCGTCATGTCGATGCGACAGGCAATGCGTCAGATGCCCGTGCGAGCGGGGCGAGCGGGAAGCATACGCGGTGAAGCTGCGTCTATGCCCGTGAGCGACGAAGGCTGTTGCCCGCGCCATGAATCCGGGGACACAGGGTCACCGCTGCTGATGGCGGCGCTGACGAGGGAGAACCTGAAGCAGGCGTTCAAACGGGTACGGGCCAACAAGGGAGCCGCTGGCGTGGACGGTCTGGATATTGACCAGACGTCGCGCCATCTGGTGACGGCGTGGCCCGCGATCCGTGAACAGTTGCTGAAGAGGACGTACCGGCCCAGTCCGGTACGGCGGGTGACGATTCCGAAACCGGACGGAGGCGAGCGCGAGCTTGGCATCCCGACGGTGACGGACCGGCTGATCCAGCAGGCGCTGCTGCAGGTGCTGCAACCGGTTCTGGACCCTGGCTTCAGCGAGCACAGCTACGGCTTCCGGCCTGGACGGCGTGCGCACGATGCGGTGCTTGCCGCGCAGTCGTACGTGCAGTCGGGTCGGCGAATCGTGGTGGATGTTGATCTGGAGAAGTTCTTCGACCGGGTCAACCACGACATCCTGATCGACCGACTGCAGAAACGTATTGGGGACGCCAGCGTGATCTGGCTGATCCGGGCGTATCTGAACAGCGGCATCATGGATGGCGGCGTGGTTCAGCAGCGCGAACAGGGCACGCCACAGGGCGGGCCGCTATCGCCGTTGCTGGCCAACGTGTTGCTCGATGAGGTGGACAAGGAACTGGAGCGGCGAGGCCACTGCTTCGCGCGCTATGCCGACGATGCGAATGTCTATGTTCGTAGCCGCCGTGCTGGCGAGCGGGTGATGGCGCTGCTGCGTCGTCTGTATGGGCAACTGCGGTTGAAGGTCAACGAGACCAAAAGCGCAGTCGCCAGTGTGTTCGGTCGCAAGTTTCTGGGCTACAGCCTATGGGTAGCGTCCGGCGGTGTCATCAAGCGCAAGGTGGCGGCCAGATCGCTGCTGGCGTTCAAACGCCGCATTCGTGAACTGACCGGCCGTAGCGGCGGGCGCAGCATGAAGGACGTGGTGGAACGGTTACGGCCTTATGTATTGGGCTGGAAGGCGTACTTCCGGATGGCGCAGACGCCACGAGTCTGGCTGGATCTGGACAAGTGGATGCGTCACCGGCTGCGTGTCATCCAGCTCAAACACTGGCGCCGCGGTCCGACCATCTACCGGGAACTGCGTGCGCTGGGCGCACCGTCCGCTGTGGCGCAACAGGTGGCGGCGAACAGCTGTCGCTGGTGGCGTAATAGCGGCAAGCTCCTGAATAGCGTATTGACCCTCGCGTACTTCGACCGGCTGGGTGTGCCCCGACTCTCATAACCTCAACTTCCCGAACCGCCCGGTGCGGACCCGCATGCCGGGTGGTGTGGCAGGGGTACGGCCTCATGGTCGTCCCCTATGCCGATT
>NZ_BCPP01001169.1:0-1874 GCF_016586125.1 Burkholderia sp. E168m23 | reverse complement strand
GGTCGACTTGCCGCAGCCCGATTCGCCGACGAGCGCGAGCGTCTCGCCCGCGCGCAGCTCGAAGCTCACGCGTTCGACCGCATGCACGTACTGCGACACGCGGCCGAACACGCCGCTCTTCACCGGAAAGCGCGTGACGAGATCGCGCACGCGCAGGATCGGCGGCGCGGCGTGATCGACGGGCGGCTGCGCGTCGTTCGCGGCGGACGTCGTGGTCGGCGCCGCGGCCGTCGCGCTGGTGCCGTCCACCTTCAGCAGCGGGAATTTCTCGGGCGCGTCGGTGCCCTGCATCGAGCCGAGCCGCGGCACGGCCGCGAGCAGCGCCCGCGTGTAGCGATGCGCGGGCGTCGCGAAGATGCGGTCCGACTCGCCCTCCTCGACCTTCTCGCCGCGATACATCACGAGCACGCGGTCGGCCACTTCGGCCACCACGCCCATGTCGTGCGTGATGAAGATCACGCCCATGTTCATTTCGTCCTGCAGCCCGCGCACCAGTTGCAGGATCTGCGCCTGGATCGTCACGTCGAGCGCGGTCGTCGGCTCGTCGGCGATCAGCAGCGCGGGCCGGCACGACAGCGCCATCGCGATCATCACGCGCTGCCGCATCCCGCCCGACAGCTGGTGCGGATAGCGCGCGAACACGCGGCGCGCTTCGGGGATGCGCACGAGATCGAGCAGCCGCAGCGCTTCCGCGCGGGCTTCGGCCGCGCCCTTCGACTGGTGCAGCGCGATCGCCTCGCTGATCTGGTCGCCGACGGTGAACACCGGGTTCAGCGACGTCATCGGCTCCTGGAAGATCATCGCGATGTCCGCGCCGCGGATGCCGCGCATCGTCGCGGCGCTCGCCCGCGCGAGATCGACCAGCGCGCCGCCACGGCGCCGGAACGCGATCCGGCCGCTCGTGATCTCGCCGCCGCCGTGCTCGACCAGCCGCATCAGCGCGAGCGACGTGACCGACTTGCCCGAGCCCGATTCGCCGACGATCGCGAGCGTCTCGCCGCGATCGACGTGAAACGACACGTTGCGCACCGCGTCGAACGTCGCGCCTTCGCGGCGGAACGTGACCGAGAGGTCGTCGACGGCCACCACGCGCTGCTCGGGCAGCGCCAGGGACGACGGGTTACGGCTCGAAGTCATGGCGTATCTCCTCGTGCGATCCGGATTCAGGCCGCATCGTCGCGGTAGATGCCGACGACCGGCGCTTCACCGACGCGTGCGTAGCCGCGATACATCCCTTCGGTGTTGAACGGCATCGCGACGTTGCCGTGCGCGTCGACCGCGATGATCCCGCCGCGGCCCGCGAGGCGCGGCAGCTTGTTCATCACGACGTCGTGCGCGGCGTCGGCGAGCGACGCGCCGCGATACGCGATCTGCGCGGCCACGTCATGCGCGGTCGCGAGCCGGATGAACATCTCGCCGGTGCCTGTCGCGGAGACCGCGCAAGTCGCGTCGTCCGCATAGCAGCCGGCGCCGATGATCGGCGAATCGCCGACGCGCCCCGGCTGCTTGTTCGTGATGCCGCCCGTCGACGTCGCCGCCGCGATGTGGCCGTTCAGGTCGCACGCGACCGCGCCGACCGTGCCGTGCTTGCGGTCCGGATCGAGCGGCTCGGCGGGTTGTGCGGCGGGTTGTGCGGCGGGTTGTGCGGCGGGTTGTGCGGCGGGTTGTGCGGCCCCGCCGAATGCGAAGCTGGCCGCGTCGTGGTCGAGCATCATGCCGGCCGCCGCGCGCGCCTTCACCCACTGCGCATGCCGCGATTCGGTGTCGAAGTAGCCGGGTTCCGCCAGTTCGAGCCCCTGCGCGGCCGCGAACGCATCGGCGCCCGCGCCGGCGAACAGCACGTGCTCGCTCGCCTCCATCACGCGCCGCGCGGC
>NZ_BCPP01001168.1:0-1880 GCF_016586125.1 Burkholderia sp. E168m23 | reverse complement strand
TCATGAGCTCGACGCTCGGCGTCTGGCTGCACGAACTCCAGCCCAACTGGTCGATGACGATGGTCGAACGCCTCGACGGCGTCGCGCTGGAAAGCTCGAACGGCTGGAATAACGCCGGCACCGGCCACTCGGCGCTCGCCGAGCTGAACTACACGCCGGAGAAGGCGGACGGCAAGGTCGACATCTCGAAGGCGATCGAGATCAACGAGTCGTTCCAGATCTCGCGCCAGTTCTGGGCGTGGCAGGTCAAGCAAGGCGTGCTGAAGAATCCGCACTCATTCATCAACTCCACGCCGCACATGAGCTTCGTGTGGGGCGACGACAACGTGCGCTTCCTGAAGAAGCGCTACGAAGCGCTGCAGGCCAGCCCGCTGTTCCGCGGGATGCAATATTCGGAAGACTACGACCAGATCAAGCAGTGGGTGCCGCTGATGATGGAAGGCCGCGACCGCAACCAGAAGGTGGCCGCGACGTGGACGCCGATCGGCACCGACGTGAACTTCGGCGAGATCACGCGCCAGTTCGTCGGCTACCTGAAGACGCAGCCGAACTTCACGCTGTCGCTGTCGAGCGAAGTGCGCGAGATCACGCGCAACGCCGACGGCACGTGGCACGTGTCGTGGGTCAAGCTGCATTCCGACGAACCGCCGCAATCGGTCGACGCGAAGTTCGTGTTCATCGGCGCGGGCGGCGGTGCGCTGCACCTGCTGCAGGCGTCGGGCATCCCCGAGGCGAAGGACTACGGCGCATTCCCGGTCGGCGGCTCGTTCCTCGTGACCGACAACCCCGAAGTCGTGAAGCAGCACCTCGCGAAGGCGTACGGCAAGGCGTCGGTCGGCTCGCCGCCGATGTCGGTGCCGCACCTCGACACGCGGATCATTGACGGCAAGAAGATCATCCTGTTCGGGCCGTTCGCGACGTTCTCGACCAAGTTCCTGAAGAACGGCTCGTACTTCGACCTCGCGAAGAGCACCAACCTGCACAACGTCGCGCCGATGATGCGCGTGGGCGTCGACGAATTCCCGCTGGTGCAGTACCTCGCCGGCCAGCTGATGCTGACCGACGACGACCGCTTCAACGCGCTGAAGGAATACTTCCCGAACGCGAAGAAGGAAGACTGGCGCCTGTGGCAGGCCGGCCAGCGCGTGCAGATCATCAAGCGCGACCCGGTCAAGGGCGGCGTGCTGAAGCTCGGCACCGAGATCGTCGCGTCGCAGGACGGCAGCATCGCCGGTCTGCTCGGCGCGTCGCCGGGCGCATCGACCGCCGCACCGATCATGCTGAACCTGATGCAGAAGGTGTTCAAGGACAAGGTCGCGACGCCCGAGTGGCAGCAGAAGATCCGCCAGATCGTGCCGAGCTACGGCACCAAGCTGAACGACAGCCCGGCGAAGGTCGTCGAGGAATGGACCTACACGAGCGACGTGCTGCAACTGTCGCCGCCGCCGAAGATCGACCTCGGCGCGCCGTCGCAGGCCACCGGCAACGCGCCGGCCCGCCCGGCGAAGGCATCGGCCGACATGGCGCTGTAAACGCGCCCGACGCCGCGCAACAGCCGCGCAACAGCCGCGCGGCACCCATGCGGCACCGTTATGCCGCCCGACACGGCCGCCCTCCGGGGCGGCCGTTTTTCCTGGTGCGCGCCGGGCGCGAGCACCGGCTTCCGCTAGAATTGCGGCACGCGCGACCCCGTCGCCGCCCGATCCATCACCCGCATCGACACAACCCGAGCCACCGCCGGTGCGGCCCGCGCCCGAGCCGCGCGAGCGCCGCCCGCCGTGGCCGCGCCCGCCCGGGCGCGCCATCAACCGAATTCAGCTGGAGAAAGACCGTGTTTACCTGCCGAAACCAGAGCTGCGGCACGCAGTGGGAACAGTCCG
>NZ_BCPP01001167.1:0-1881 GCF_016586125.1 Burkholderia sp. E168m23 | reverse complement strand
CCCCCCCGAATCTCACCGCATCCACGACACTCAGCGATTTCACGCATAGATCTTGCTGTCGGGAGAATCCGTTCCAATTTGAGCATAGCTTCTTGATTGACCCACTCGCGACAATCCCGATATTACTTATACGCGCCATGCAACACCATGCTCCCTTTTCAGCGTGGAGCCTTGTTTCCCGCTCCAACATCTGACGGATAAACGAATGAAGTCGATTCTCGAACAACATGATCTTGCTTCCCGCTCGGGCACCGCCGGTCTGGTCGACATCAATCGGCAGGCGGAATACCAGTGGTGAATCTAACCCCCTTCTTTGTGGCACACAATACAGCCTCGGCCAATCGATCTCCCACGACAATATATGTCAAGGAGTCGTATTGTCTGCCAATGCCATTGGCAGAGAAATCGGAGCGCAAGACCATCTTTTTGAAACCAACCTTGGCATCAGGAAACCCCGGAATCTTCACCACTATCGGCTCAGAAGCGTCGTGATCGATCACATCGACTTTTCTAACCGGATTAAGAAGAAAGTATGATCCGTCAATAGCCTTTCCGTCCGATTCAATAACTGCCGGAATGAACTGTACGTCACCGTCATTCGCCAGTCCTTCAATCGCAACACGCACCGCTTCACTTACAAGCGGAATCAAGATGTTTGACCAAATAACACCGTAGTCTTGAATCTTTGCCACCCCCTTTTTGGGAAGATCGAATACCAAAGGATTCGATTTTGTGAGGCGTGTGGCCGCCTGTAAATCAAAGCGATCCACTTGATTTTTTGCCTCATCGTAGAGTGCCATCCGACTTTCCGGATAGTCCGCCTCCGTGGTCCAGATTTTCGTCATATATCCTCACTTAGTTTGGACACGCCCATGGTCGATGGTTCTTGTTGAGCATCCGGTTCCCGGCTTTCAACTCCATCCGCTCTCGCGCGATGATTCCGCGCAGAGCCGCGTCATACTGTTTCTGCCCCCAACCCTGCTGCTTTCCTATCACAACAGCATCGTTCATTTGTCTGGACAAGTTTGTGCTTACGATGTTGGGATGACGCCCGTTGTGGATCGAGCGAGTCGGATGAAGGCTTTCGTCATCTGGTAGATAGATTTTGTTAGCCTGAGATTGAAGATCAAAGCCAGCAAGCGCAATTAGAGGGTGATTTTTCGTCTGGGAATTCTTGTCGCTAATAATGTGGTGCTCTTGAAACCCCTGAGACTTGAGGCAGTTAACTCTTCTCTGGATGCTGGCTTCATGGGCAGGACGGCGAGGTGCCAACCCCAACGGATCGATCCATTCGACCGGATTCGACGCATATTGATAGACGTTGATCCCGCCAACGAGCCCGATCGGATCTTTCGACACGAACCTTCCGATACCCGAATCATAGTACCGGTGCCAGTTATAGTGCAGTCCCGTTTCCGCATCAACCTGCTGTCCCTGAAACCGCAACGGATTCTTAGCCACAATCCCCGCCGCCTTCGACGCCCGCGCAATCACCTCCCGCGCTTCACCCCAAGCCTTGTACGACGCTTCCCAGACCACATCACCATCATCGTCCGTTAGAAGCTGCGGCGTGCCGATCTGATCACAGTGGTAATAGAACACCGCCGCATCGCCCCGCCGCTCCGGCACCTTCTGCAGCGGGTCATCTTCCGGCACATAGCGGTCGGTACTCGTCCATACCGGCGTCTCGATTCCCTCAACTGGCTCCGCCACATACTGCGCCAGCGGCACGAACGTCCCCGGCTCGTACAGATAGTGCGTGCCACGCTCGCCATCACTCTCGTACGCCAGCGTGTCGCCATCCCACCCGAACACCGTCCGCTCGCCGTTCACCTCCTTCGCAATACGACGACCGAACGCATCATAGAAATACCGAGCCTG
>NZ_BCPP01001166.1:0-1883 GCF_016586125.1 Burkholderia sp. E168m23 | reverse complement strand
GGCGCAGCGTCGTGAACGGCGATGCGCCGAGCGACAGCGCCGCGTGTTCCGTCTGCGGATCGAGCCGCTGCAGCGCGGTCCACACCGGAATCACCATGAACGGCAGCATCACGTGCACCAGCGCGATCACGATCGCGAACGTCGTGTATTCGAGCTTGTACGGCCCGAGGCCGACGAGCGCGAGCGCCTGGTTCACGAGGCCGCTGGTGTTCAGCAGCATGCTCCAGCCGAACGCGCGCACGACCACCGACACGAGCAGCGGCGCGAGGATCGCGAGCAGGAACAACGAACGCCACGGGTCGCGCATCTTCGACAGCACGTACGCTTCCGGCGTGCCGATCGCGACGCAGATCGCGGTCGTCAGCGCGGCGATGCCGAACGTGCGCGCGAAGATCGTGTGGAAGTACGACGAGCCGAGCACTTCCGCGTAGTTGCCGAACTGGAACGCGGCGATCGGGCCGGTGGCCGGGTCGAAGCGGTAGAACGTCAGCACGAACGTCATCGCGAGCGGCACGAGCACGAGCGCGGCGAACAGCGCGAAGGCCGGTGCGCACATCAGCCACAGCGGCGCGTACGCGCGCCAACGCGCGCGCGGCGCGTTGCCGCCGACGGCGCGCGGCGACATTGCGTCGACGGCGGCCGGGGAGGCCGCGAGCCCGGCTGGCGCGCCGTCGGTCGAGAGCGGGCGGGAAGGCTGTCCCATTCAGGCCTCCCGGCGCATCACGCGCACGGCGTCGCTGTGCCAGTCGATGCCGACCGGCGCACCTTCCGCGAGCGGCTCCGTGCCTTCGTTCTGGCAGCACACGAGCACTTCGCCGAGCGCGCTGTCGACGCGGTACAGCCACTGGCTGCCGAGGAAGAAGCGGCTCGTGACGGTCGCGGCGAAACGGCCGGCGTCGGGCGCGCACAGCCGGAGCTTCTCGGGGCGGATGCAGACCGACACCGCATCGCCCACGCGCATGTCGCGTTCGCGTGGCGGCAGGTGCGCCGTGCGGCCGGTCTCGGCGAGATCGTGCCCGAGATCGATGCGGATCGCGTCGCCGTCGTGCGCGACGATCGTGCCGGGCAGCAGGTTCGCCTTGCCGATGAACTGCGACACGAAATGATTCTCCGGGCGTTCGTACGCGCGGTACGGCGTATCGGTCTGCGTGATGCGGCCGGCTTCCATCACGACCACGCGGTCGCTGATCGACAGCGCTTCCGACTGATCGTGCGTGACCATGATCGTCGTCGTGCCGATCTTGCGCTGGATTGCGCGCAACTCGAACTGCATGTCCTCGCGCAGCTTCGCGTCGAGGTTCGACATCGGCTCGTCGAGCAGCAGCACCGGCGGCTCGATCACCACCGCGCGCGCTATCGCCACGCGCTGCCGTTGGCCGCCCGACAGCTCGCGCGGAAAGCGGTGCGCGAGCGCATCGAGCCGCACGAGCGCCAGCGCCGCGCGGATGCGCTCCGCGCGCTCGGCCTTGTCGACGCCGCGCATGTCGAGGCCGAAGCCGACGTTCTCCGCGACGCTCATGTGCGGAAACAGCGCATAGCTCTGGAACACGATGCCGAGCCCGCGGCGGTTCGGCTTCAGGTGCGTGATGTCCTGCCCGTCGAGCGCGATGCGGCCGTGCGTGACGTCGACGAAGCCGGCGATCATCTGCAGCGTGGTCGTCTTGCCACAGCCGGACGGCCCGAGCAGCGACACGAATTCGCCTTGTTCGACCGACAGGTTGACGTCCGCGACGGCGGTGAGCTCGCCGAAGGTTTTCGTCAGATCCGTAAGCGTGAGAAACGACATGGGGAACTCCGGGTTCGCGCACCGCCTGGCCGGTGCGCCGATGACGCGGACTCTAGCCAGCCATATTTCGGCGCGTCAATTTGGAATTCTGCTGAAC
>NZ_BCPP01001165.1:0-1890 GCF_016586125.1 Burkholderia sp. E168m23 | reverse complement strand
GGACATGCATTGGATCGCGAGCGCTGCAGTACTGCTGGTCATGGCCGTTCTGTCGGCGTACCGCGAGGCGCTGAAGAACGAACCGATCCGCCCGGGCCTCGAGCGGGGCGGCGTGCCCTATATCGAGGAATTCGAATCGTAAGAATTTGTATCTGGAAAATCGGTAATTTGTTTCTGCTTCGGCAATCGGTTCGGCAATATCGACCGAATTGAAACGATTATATTTTTTCCGGAATAATTGGGCAATCAGTTCATATCGAAAATGAGCGGAGCGGAATTGGCAGTGCCGTCGATTCTCGATATGCCGTTCGGAACACAATCGCGCCGGGTCGCGGGTCGACGCGGCGCAGTCAACGCTATCAGGATGCGAACATGTTGAAAGTCACCAAGGCCGTGTTCCCCGTTGCCGGTCTCGGCACGCGGTTCCTCCCGGCAACGAAGGCGAGCCCGAAGGAAATGTTGCCCGTCGTCGACAAGCCGCTGATCCAGTACGCGGTCGAGGAAGCGATCAACGCCGGTATCACCGAGATGATCTTCGTCACCGGGCGCAGCAAGCGCGCGATCGAGGATCATTTCGACAAGTCGTACGAGATCGAGGCCGAGCTCGAGGCGCGCGGCAAGGAAAAGCTGCTCGAGCTCGTGCGCGGCATCAAGCCGAGCCACGTCAACTGCTTCTACGTGCGCCAGCCGGAAGCGCTCGGCCTCGGCCACGCGGTGCTGTGCGCGGAGAAGCTCGTGCACGGCGAGCCGTTCGCGGTGATCCTCGCCGACGACCTGCTGCACGGCGAACAGCCGGTGCTCAAGCAGCTCGTCGACGTGTTCGACCACTATCACAGCTCGGTGATCGGGGTCGAGACGATCCCGCGCGAGGACAGCCGCTCGTACGGCGTCGTCGAAGGCCGGGAATGGGAAGAGGACATCATCAAGCTGTCGGGCATCATCGAGAAGCCGGCGCCGGAGGATGCGCCGTCGAACCTCGGCGTGGTCGGCCGCTACGTGTTCATGCCGACGATCTTCGATCACCTGCGCAAGCTCAAGCCGGGCGCGGGCGGCGAACTGCAGCTCACCGACGCCGTCCAGTCGCTGCTCGCGAACGAACAGGTGCTCGCGTATCGCTACTACGGCACGCGTTTCGACTGCGGCAGCAAGATCGGCTATCTGAAGGCCACCGTCGAGCTCGCGCTCCAGCATCCGGAAGTGAGCCGCGAATTCGAGGCGTACCTGCGTACCTGCTTGCCCGCGCTGGCTGCCGTCGCTTAAAGCGGCCGCGCGCTCCGTCGTTTCAGGTGGTGGTTGTTCCGTTGGCCCCGGCCGCTCGCGCGCCGGGGCTTTTTTGTTTTTGCGGGCGCCCGAGCAGGATGCGCGACGTCTCGGTTGGCGTGCCGCGAACGTGCGGCAGGCGGTGTCCCGCGATGCGTGACGCGTACCGACGAGGCCGGACGTCGCGCGTGAAACCGGTGCCGAAGCATGCGCCGCGTGACCGGATCGGTGGAGGGGTTGCGCGGCATGCACGACACTCGCACGGGTGTCGCGCGATGACGCAGCGGCGGCTGCCATGCAGCCGGCCCTCGGGTGTCGCCGATATCGAAGCGTTCCCGTCCGGCTTTCGCCGTACGTCGCTTTCGCGTGCCGCTCAGCGCGGCGACGCGCTCGGCTGCGTGGCGAAGTGCCGGGCCAGCAGCGCGGCGATCGGCTTCTTGAAGTCGAGCAGCCGCTTTTCGAGATAACGCCAGGACAGGTGCGCGAGCAGCACGGCGAGCGCGAATTGCAGCATTTCCGGCAGCGCGTCGCGGACGATCTCCGGCATCGGCACGTGCGCGAAGGACGCGGGCAGTGCGCCGAAGCGCGCCGGAATCAGGTTGTGGAACAGATAGAAGCCGTAGCTGATCG
>NZ_BCPP01001164.1:0-1892 GCF_016586125.1 Burkholderia sp. E168m23 | reverse complement strand
GGGATGTCCTTCTCCATGTCCCAGCGGACAGCTTCGAGCGACCTGTAAAGTTCCGGATAAAGCATGGTGTTCATGATGGTCCCACCCCTGTTCTGCGCAATGCGACTTCTCTAAACGTGACTGTTGCCGCGCCAGCGCGCCACGCGCGCTTTTTGCAGCCAAGACTCTAATTTTACGCGGGAAACCGGCCCGCCGGACGCTGATTCCTCGTCCGGCGGCCGGGCGGCCGCGTTGCCGCCGTTGGGCATGTCGCAACCCGCTCCGTTCCGACGGAGGCCGGTCGCGCTTGCCTGAGTGGGGGCCGGCGCTGGCCGGCTCGTTGGCGCGCCCGTCCCCTGCCCCAGGCGGGTTCCCCGAAAGGTCCCGTGCGGATGCCGGATCGGCGGGCTGCTCGATATGGTGTATACGGCGGCGGCCATGATAGCACGCGTGCATGACGGTTCCGAGACGCCTGCCCGGTCGCGCGCCGCCAACCGCGGTGCGGCGATCGGTCGCGCCTGACCGTCGCGAAAACGCAACCTTACATTGCGCCTGCGCGTGTCAGACCCGTATTTCGCCGGCCGCGAGGCCGCCTTCCGGCGGCGTGCCGGCCGCCGGTGCGCTGCTGCCGTCCGCCTGGGCGATCCAGCCGGCGAGCGTCTCGCGCTGCGCCCGGCCGTCGCGGTAGCCGAGCTCGATCAGCTCGCGCGTGAACGCCTCCTCGAACAGCAGGTAGCTCGCGAACGACGCGCCGGCCGGCTGGCTGCCGCCGATCGCGCCGAGCAGCCCGCGCATCGTCGCCGGCATCTGCTTCAGGTGCTTCGCGGCAATCAGCTCGATGCGCTCGGACGGCGCGATCGCGAGCACGTCGACGTGCCGCCAGCCGCTGTCGAGCTCGACCTGGTGCGGCAGGTGCTCGATCATCCGGTTGATGTGCTCGATCCGTTCGATGTCCGAGCCGATCGAGTCGAGGAACACGCTCGCGAGCACCTGCTGGCCGATCTGCGCGAGGCTCGGATAGCCACGGGCCCGTCCCGCGCCGTTCGCGGCCGGAATCTCGGGCCGCGGATCGGCTGCACCGACCACGACGATCCGGTCCGCACCGAAGTGGATCGCCGGCGACAGCGGCGCGATCTGCCGGATCGAGCCGTCGCCGAAGTACTCGATCTGCCCGTCGAGCACGAGCGGCACGGCGGGGAACACGAACGGAATGGCCGACGACGCGAGCAGGTGCGACGCCGACAGGTCGACGAGCCGCGCGGTGCGCTGCGCGCGCCGCCACGCCTGGATCGGCTCGGCCGCCTGGTAGAACGTGAGGTGCCGACCGCTCGAATAGCTGAGCGCGGTGATCGCGAGCGCATGCAGCAGGCGCGCCTCGAGCATCTGCTCGATCCGGTGAAAACTCAGCTCGCGCTGCAGCAGGTGCGCGAGCGGCGTGTTGTCGAGCAGCCCCCGCGGGGAGCGGCGCGCCGCCCAGCCGAACGTCATCGTCGCGAGCCAGCGCGCGCCGGCGGCCGCGATGCCGAGCCAGTCGGTGCGATACACGTAATCGGCGCGCAACGGTTCCCAGAATTCGAGCAGGCGCCGCACGCCATGGGAAAAGTCGTCTGCGTGGCTCGCGACCGACGTCGCGTTGATCGCGCCGGCCGACGAACCGCACACGACCGCGAACGGCAGCGTGTGCCGCTGCGGATCGGCCTCGCGCGCGATCTCGGCCAGCGCCTTCAGCACGCCGACCTGGTATGCGGCGCGCGCGCCGCCTCCCATCAGAACGAGCGCGAGTCGCATGATCGACCTGCTACCTGCGCCGCATCACGTCGAGCGCTTCGGCGGACGCGTTTCGGGCGACGAAGCGGCCGCCGCGCGCTCCGCGGCCGAACCGGACGGCTTCGCACGCTTCGCGGCGGGCTTGC
>NZ_BCPP01001163.1:0-1896 GCF_016586125.1 Burkholderia sp. E168m23 | reverse complement strand
TCTCGTCTTCCGTCCAGAAGAAGCTCGAGAAATCCTGCACCCACTCGAAGTACGACACGGTCACGCCACCCGCGTTCGCGATCACGTCGGGGATCACGAGCACGCCGTTCGCGCTCAGAATGTCGTCCGCCGCCGTCGTCGTCGGGCCGTTCGCGCCTTCGACGATGATCTTCGTGCGGATCTTCGCCGCGTTCTTCTCGGTGATCTGGTTTTCCAGCGCCGCCGGGATCAGGATGTCGGTCTCGACCGTCCAGAACTCGTCGTTCGGCATCGGTTCCGCGCCTTCGAAGCCCGCGACGCCGCCGGTGCGGGCGACGTGGTCGAGCAGCTTGTTCGAATCGAGGCCGGCCGGCTGGTAGATCGTGCCCGTGTGATCCTGCACCGCGATCACCTTCGCGCCCGCTTCCTGGAACAGCTTCGCCGCGATGCCGCCGACGTTGCCGAAACCTTGCACCGCGATACGTGCGCCTTCGATTTCCAGGCCCTTCTTCTTCGCCGCTTCGGAGCCGACGACGAACACGCCGCGGCCCGTTGCTTCCTTGCGGCCGAGCGAACCGCCGAGCGCGATCGGCTTGCCGGTCACGACGCCGGTCGACGTCTGGCCCTGGTTCATCGAGTACGTGTCCATCATCCACGCCATCACCTGTTCGTTGGTGTTGACGTCCGGCGCCGGGATGTCCGTGTTCGGGCCGATGATGATGCCGATTTCGCTGGTGTAGCGGCGCGTCACGCGTTCGAGCTCACCACGCGACAGCTTGCGCGGGTCGACGCGGATGCCGCCCTTCGCGCCGCCGTACGGCACGTTCACGGCCGCGTTCTTCACCGACATCCATGCCGACAGCGCCATCACTTCCGACAGCGTCACGTCCTGGTGGTAGCGCACGCCGCCCTTGCCCGGACCGCGCGACACGTTGTGCTGCACGCGATAGCCTTCGAAGTGCGCGACGGTGCCGTTGTCGAGCTCGATCGGGCAGTCGACGATCAGGATGCGCTTCGGACGCTTCAGCGTTTCGAGCCAGCGCGACAGCGAACCGAGGTACGGCGCGACGCGATCGACCTGCTGAAGGTAGTTGCCCCACGGGCCGAGATCGTCGGCGTGCAGGTAGGACGGGATGGACTGCTGTTGCGAAGACATGGACACTCCAACGTTCAACGGATTGCGCACATTGTCGAAAAAGCCGTTTTTTTTATCCAATGCCGTTTGTTTATTCGATTATGCGTTTCTTGCATGATCGCGATTTTTCGCAAATCCGCGGTCGATTTGCGCAAGAACGGCCGCGATCGGCCGTGCATCGCGTTCGTGAAAACCGGATCGGACAGGCGCGGGCCGGCCGCGGGACAGCCGTCCGATAGACGCTGCAGGAGCGCCGTCAGCCGGCCGGGTCGATCGGCCGGATTGACCGTCGGCGGTTAACCGGCGATCAAGCGGCGGCGTCGCCGGTCGTGTCGCGCAGTTCGTCGCGCACGACGTCCCACAGCGCCCGCACGAGCTTCTGCCGCGGATCGTCGCCCTGCAGCGCGAGCTTGTCGCAGTACAGCCGGATCTCCATCGTCAGCGTGAACGGATGCGCGCCGCCGCGCGCCGACCGGTCGAGCCGGATCAGCCGGCCGCCCGCGACCGCATCGTCGACCGCGCTGTGCGGCAGGAACGCGACGCCGTGGCCCGCGAGCGCCATCGCCTTCAGCCCCTCGGCCATGTCGGTTTCGTAGACGCGATCGAGAAACAGCCGCGTCGGCGCGTTCGCGATGATGACTTCGGTCATCCGGCCGAGATACGCGTTCGGCGTATACGACAGGTACGGCACGCGCGCGTCGGCCGCGCCCGGCAGCGTATGGCGCGGCCGGCCCGCGCGACCGGGCGCCGAGAACGGGCTGATCGGCTCGCTGCCGAGGATC
>NZ_BCPP01001162.1:0-1897 GCF_016586125.1 Burkholderia sp. E168m23 | reverse complement strand
GTGGTGATCGGGCGCCACGTCGGGACCGACTGCGACTTCCGCGTGGTGGATGACGAGGCGCTTGCGATCATTGCGGGCCGCGACCATCCGCTCGCGGGCGCGGGGCCGGTCGAATTCGATGCGCTGCTCGATTACGCGTGGATCCTGCAGCCGGCCGGCAGCCCGGCGCGCGAGGTCGTCGAGCGCGAATTCCGCATGCGTCACCAGCCGATGCCGCGCGGGCTCGTCGAAACGGGCTCGATCCTGACGACGATGAACCTCGTCGACCGTTCGCACATGCTCGGCGTGATTCCGCTGACGGTCGCGCGGCGCAATGCCGAACACGGGCTCGTCGCGATCATCGATTTCGCGCTCGAACAGAAGCTGCCGTCGTACGGCAGCCTCGTGCGGCGCGATCGGCCGTTGAGCATTCCCGCGCAGCAGTTTCTCGCGCTGTTTCACCGGGACGGCGCGGGGGATGACGGCGATGCGTAATGGCGCGGTTTGTCAGCCGCGGCGGCCGAGCCAGCCGCGCCAGCCGCGCCAGCCGATTAGACCGATTAGACCGATCAAGCCGCACCAACCGCACCAACCGAACCAGCCGAGCAACCCTGGCAAGCCAAGCCACCACCACAGCGGAACGCGGTGAAGCGAGATGGCGACGCCGGCGAGGCGGCTGAGGCAGGCGAACCCGAAGTGAACCGCTTCAGCGCACCGACGGCGCAGCAGGCGCGTCGACGAGCGCCGGCATCGATTCGGACAGCGCGCGGTCCGGGCGAATCCGCAGCGCGGCGACGATGCCGATCAGCAGCATCGCGACCGAGCCGACGAACGGCACCGTCCAGCTGCCGGTGCGATCGACGAGATAGCCGAACAGGATCGGCGACAGGATTCCCGAGATCGCGGAACCGGCGTTCATCATCCCACTCGCGATGCCGGCATGGGTCGGCGCGATGTCGCTCGGCACGGCCCAGATCGGCCCGATCGTCAGTTCGAGGGACAGGAACGATCCCGACAGGCACAGCGCGACGCCGGCCGTCGAGTGCACGAACGCGAGCGGCAGCAAGCAGACGAGCGCGCCGACGAAGCTCGTGACGATCACGCTCTGGCGCGACAGCGCGAGGTTGCCGGTCTTTCGGTAGATCCGGTCGCAGAGCCAGCCGCCGAGCGTATCGCCGACCACGCCCGCGAAGAACACACCGGACGCGAACAACGCGGTCGATTTCACGTTCAGGCCCTGGCCGTTCAGGAAGAAGGTCGGCAACCACGTGAAGAACAGCCACGCGGTCCAGCCGTAGCAGAAGTAGACGAAGATGGTCGGCGCCATGCGTCGGAACAGCGGCCCCCACGGCGTCGGGCCGGACGGTGCGGCAGGGCGCGCGGTGCGCGTGCGGCCGTCGTCGTCGCCCGCCGGATGCTCGCGGAAGCCGACGATCCACCACGCGAGCCACACCAGCGTGACCGCGCCGATCACGAAGAACGCCGCGCGCCACGACAGCCACGTCATCAGCGCGGCGACGATCGGCGGCGTGACCGCGTTGCCGAGCCGGGAGAACGAATGGGTGAAGCCCTGCACGACGCCGCGCCGCTCGCGCGGGAACCAGTGCGTGACCGCTCGGGCCTGGGCCGGCAGCGTCGCGCCTTCGCCGATGCCGAGCAGCAGCCGCGCGGCGAACAGCAGCCCGAGACTGTGCACGAGCCCGGTCGTGAACGTGGCGACGACCCAGATCAGCCCGCAGCCGATCAACGTGATGCGCGCGCCGAACCGGTCGGCGATCCAGCCGCCGCCGATCTGGCAGATTGCATACGAATACGCGAACGCGGAGAATGCGACGCCGAGCTCGGTATTCGATAGCCCGAGTTCGGCCTTGATCGCGCCGGCGGCGGTCGCGAGATTGACGCGATCGACGTAGAGGAT
>NZ_BCPP01001161.1:0-1899 GCF_016586125.1 Burkholderia sp. E168m23 | reverse complement strand
TTCGGCTCGCCGCGATGGCCACCGCGCTGCGCGACGAATGGGCGCAGACGAGCGCGCAGGCCGCGGCGCGCCAGCAGGACATCTGCGACACGCTGACCCGCACCGCGAACGACATCACCGCGCAGGCGCAGGTGCACGCGAGCGACACGATCAACGAAATCGCGCGTCTCGTGCAGGCCGCATCGGAAGCGCCGAAAGCCGCGGCCGACGTCGTCGCCGAGCTGCGCCAGCGCCTGTCCGACAGCATGGTGCGCGACACCGCGACGCTCGAGGAACGCAGCCGCCTGCTCGCGACGCTGGAGACGCTGCTCGGCGCGGTCAACCACGCGTCGACCGAACAGCGCGCCGCGATCGACGCGCTCGTCAGCACGTCGGCCGATCTGCTCGACCGCGTCGGCGCGCGCTTCAACGACACCGTCGATGCCGAAACGCGCAAGCTCGATTCGGTGGCCGCGCAGGTCACGGCCGGGGCCGTCGAAGTGGCGAGCCTCGGCGATGCATTCGGGATGGCCGTGCAGGTGTTCGGCGAATCGAACGACAAGCTGCTGACGCATCTGCAGCGCATCGAGGCCGCGCTCGAGAAATCGCTCGCGCGCAGCGACGAACAGCTCGAGTACTACGTCGCGCAGGCGCGCGAGGTGATCGACCTGAGCGTGATGTCGCAGAAGCAGATCGTCGAGGATCTGCAACAGCTCGCCGGCCGGCGGGCGAGCGTCGGAGCGTAACGCATGCACGACGAAATCGACGGCGGCGCGCCTTCGGCGCCGGTATGGCCCGCGTTCGCCGACCTGATGTCGGTGCTGCTCGGCGCGTTCGTGCTGATCCTGGTCGGCGTGATCGGCATGCAGCTTCAGCTCACGTCGAAGCTCGAGGAAGCGGTGCGCGCGCGCCAGCTTGAAGCGCAGCAGCGCAAGTCGCTCGAACAGGCGCTCGCCGGGCCGCTCGCGGCCGGCCGCGTGACGCTCGTGAACGGGCGCATCGGCATCAGCGGCAACGTGCTGTTCGCGCTGAACTCCGATCAGTTGCAGCCCGCGGGCCGCGACCTGCTGAAGACGCTGGCCGGCCCGCTCGCCACGTACTTGAAGACCCGTGACGAGATCCTGATGATCAGCGGCTTCGCGGACGACCAGCAGGTGCACGCGGGCAACCGCCTGTTCGCGGACAATTGGGAACTGTCGGCCAAGCGCGCGTTGACCGTGACGCGCGCGATGATCGATGCCGGCGTGCCGGCGTCGTCGGTGTTCGCGGCCGCGTTCGGTTCCGAACAGCCGGTCAGCTCGAATGCGGACGATGAAGGCCGCGCGAAGAACCGCCGCGTGGAAATCGCGCCGGTGCCGCGCAAGTCGGCGTCGAACGGAGGAAAGGCAAAGTGACGGGCGACGCGACGCAGGTTCGCGCGATGCTCGACGCATGGCGCGAGCAGGGCGCCGACCGGCTCGATCCGGTAGGTTTTCATCGGATCGATGCGCTCGAACGGCGCGCGGCTGTGCTCGACGGCGCTGCACGCGCGTTGCTCGATGTGCGGCTGGCGACGTTAATCGATGGGTTTGCGAAGCGCGTCGCGCGCGACGACGATGCCGAAGCCCCGCGCGAGACGGTGCAAGCCGCGACGAGCGTGCCCGCGCGCGGCGCGCTTGCCGCGCTCGTCGAAGGCTTCGCGCGTGATGCGCAGGCCGACCGGCGCGGGCTCGATCCCGAACTGATCGACTACTTCCGCACGATGTGGTCGAAAGTCCGCACGGAACAGCAATACCGCCAGTCGCTCGACCAGGTGCCGCGCAACGCGGGGCCGCTCAATTCGAACAGCCTCGTGCACCGCTCGCTCGCGACGATGCGCGACCTGTCGCCGGAATACCTGCAGCAGTTCCTGTCGTACGTCGATGCGCTCGCGTGGCTCGA
>NZ_BCPP01001160.1:0-1901 GCF_016586125.1 Burkholderia sp. E168m23 | reverse complement strand
CCGCTGACGGTCTGGTATCCGTACACGCTGTATCGCGACACGCACCTCGAGCATCATCGCGACGAAGACCTGACCGTGCCGGGCATCGATCCCGAAACGAACTACGTGACGCGCGAACGCTGGGCGCGGCTGCCGCGCTGGTGTCGGGCGCTGACGGTCGCGCGCAAGACTTTCTTCGGACGCATCGTCGTCGGGCCGCCGCTCGCCATCGCCGCGACGTTCCGCGATGCGTTCGCCGCGTTCCGGCGCGGCGACTTCCGCTATCTGCCGATGTGGGCGACGCATGCCGCGTGCGTGGCCGCGCTGCTCGCGTGGCTGCAATGGGCGATCGGCGTGCCGTGGTGGTACTACCTGCTGGCCGTCACGTGGCCCGCGCTGTCGCTCGCAATGATCCGCTCGCTATACGAGCATCGCGCGGCGCCGCATCCGAAGGCGCGCATCACGATCAACGAAGCCGGCTTCGCGATGCGGCTGCTGTACCTGAACAACAACTATCACCTCGTCCATCACGACCTGCCGAAGCTGCCGTGGTACGACCTGCCGCGCGCATACCGGATGCGACGCGACGCGTATGCGAAGAAATGCGGCGGCTTCGTGATCCGTGGCGGATATCGCGAACTGCTCGCGCGCCACGCGTGGACGCCGACCGATCCGCCCGTGCATCCGTTCGACGAGGGCACGGCATCGCTGTCGACGGGCAGCGGGATCAAGGTGGCAGTGGTCGACAGGGTGTTGCAGATCAGCACCTGACGTCAGAAGTTTCCGCGTGTCGGCACCGGTCCTTACGAAAAGCCGACAACACCGATCGTCGTCCGCGAATTGCCAATTGCGTCGGCAATGCCCAGAATGGCCGCTCCGCCGGGATTTCCGACCATCATTCGCCCCGGCTCCGCCGCACGGCCGCGCGCCGCATTCCCCGACGACGATGCAACCGAACACCCCACCCGGCGCGATCCGAACGATCGGCAACGACTGGTCCGTTTCCGCGATCACCGCAGGCTTTCTCGCGGTCCTGATTTCGTATGCGGGCCCGCTCGCGATCTTCTTCCAGGCTTCGCAGGCCGCGCATGCGTCCAACGACATGGTGTCGTCGTGGGTCTGGGCGATCTCGATCGGCGCCGGGGTATCGGGCCTGTTCGCCAGCTGGAAGCTGAAGGTGCCCGTCGTCACCGCGTGGTCGGCGCCCGGCACCGCGCTGCTCGTCGGCCTGTTTCCGCAACTGACGCTCAACCAGGCCGTCGGCGCGTACCTCACGGCCGCGCTGATCATCCTGGCGATCGGCGTGTCCGGCTATTTCGACCGGCTCGTGCGCCACATTCCGCGCGGCATCGCCTGCGGGATGATGGCCGGCATCCTGCTGCCGTTCGGCATGCACGCGTTCTCCGCCGCGACCGCGCAGCCGGTGCTCGGCTTCGGGATGATCGCGGCGTACGTGATCTTCAAACAGCTGCTGCCGCGCTACAGCATCGTGCTGGTGCTGCTGACGGGTGCTGCGCTCGCGACGCTGCTCGGGATGACGCATCTCGGCAACGTGTCGCCGAGTATCGCGCGGCCGATTTTCATCGCCCCGGAATGGACGCTCGGCACGACGCTCAGCCTGGCGCTGCCGCTCGTCGTCGTCAGCCTCACCGGCCAGTTCCTGCCGGGGATGACGATCCTGCGCGTGTCCGGCTATCACACACCGGCGCGCCCGATCATCACCGCGACCAGCGTGATGTCGCTCGTCGTCGCCTGCTTCGGCGGGATCACGATCGTCGTCGCGGCGATCACCGCGGCGCTCTGCACCGGCAAGGACGCGCACGAGAATCCGGACCGGCGCTACGTCGCCGGGCTCGCGAACGGTGCGTTCTATCTGATCGGCGGGCTATTCGCGGGGACGATCGTCACGGTGTTCTTCGCGC
>NZ_BCPP01001159.1:0-1907 GCF_016586125.1 Burkholderia sp. E168m23 | reverse complement strand
AAGCCAAGGTGCTGTAAGAGGGAGCGGAAAGAAATGACGATTCTGGTGATTGCAGAACACGACAACGCGTCGATCAAGGCCGCGACGTTGAACACGGTGGCGGCGGCCGCGAAGATCGGCGGCGACATCCACGTGCTGGTCGCGGGCCACAACGCGCAAGCGGCTGCCGACGCGGCAGCGAAGATCGCAGGTGTCTCGAAGGTGCTGCTGGCCGACGCGCCGCAACTGGCCGAAGGCCTGGCGGAAAACGTCGAAGCGACCGCGCTGAACATCGCGAAGGACTACTCGCACATCCTCGCGCCGGCCACGGCTTACGGCAAGAACATCGCGCCGCGCATCGCCGCGAAGCTGGACGTCGCGCAGATCTCGGACATCACGGCAGTCGATTCGGCCGACACGTTCGAGCGCCCGATCTACGCGGGCAACGCGATCGCGACGGTGCAGTCGAGCGATCCGATCAAGGTCATCACGGTGCGTGCGACCGGTTTCGATCCGGTGGCAGCGGAAGGCGGCAGCGCATCGGTCGACAAGATCGAAGCAGCGGCAGACGCCGGCAAGTCGCAGTTCGTGAGCCGTGAAGTGACGAAGCTGGACCGTCCGGAACTGACGTCGGCGAGCATCATCGTGTCGGGCGGCCGTGGTCTGGGCAGCGGCGAAAACTACACGAAGGTGCTGGAGCCGCTGGCCGACAAGTTGTCGGCGGCGCTCGGCGCATCGCGCGCGGCAGTCGACGCCGGCTACGTGCCGAACGACTACCAGGTCGGCCAGACCGGCAAGATCGTCGCGCCGCAGCTGTACATCGCGGTCGGCATCTCGGGTGCGATCCAGCATCTGGCCGGCATGAAGGATTCGAAGGTGATCGTCGCGATCAACAAGGACCCGGAAGCGCCGATCTTCAGCGTGGCCGATTACGGCCTCGTCGGCGATCTGTTCTCGCTCGTGCCGGAGCTCGTGACCGAGCTCGGCTGATGCGGCGTGACGCTTCGGCGGTAAGCATGTAGCACGAGGGGCGCAATGAGCGCCCCTTTTTGTTGTGTCATCGCCTGAAGGGGCGCGGGCGTCGTTCGCCCGGACGATCCGCGGTCGCCCCGTGCCGTGCGGAACGCATCGTCGCGCACGTACGTCCGTTCGATAGCGTCGATTCGCCCGACGCGCGACAAGCGCCATGCACAAGTCGACCGAAGCCTCGTGCCGAGCGGGCGCTCGCACGCGCAGTCGCCGAAACGAAAAAAGCGCCCGAGGGCGCCTTTTTCGCTGATGCAACGAGCCCGCACCGCCGCGGGCCGTTCCGATTTACGCGTAGGCCGGGCGCGTCTGGCCGGGCGCGTCCTTCAGGTAACGATGCACCGACAGGTCGTCGGCCTGGATCGCCGGCTTCTTCCCGGAGATCAGGTCGGCGAGCAGTTGGCCGGAGCCGCACGACATCGTCCAGCCGAGCGTGCCGTGGCCGGTGTTCAGGAACAGGTTCGACACCGGCGTGCGGCCGACGATCGGCGTGCCGTCCGGCGTCATCGGGCGCAGGCCCGTCCAGAACGTGGCCTTCGACGTGTCGCCGCCGCCCGGGAACAGGTCGTTTACGCACATTTCGAGCGTCTCGCGGCGCGCCGCGCGCAGCGTCTTGTCGAAGCCGACGATTTCCGCCATGCCGCCGACGCGGATGCGTTGGTCGAAGCGCGTGATCGCGATCTTGTAGGTCTCGTCGAGCACGGTCGATACGGGCGCGGCCGCTGCGTCGACGATCGGCGCGGTGATCGAATAGCCCTTCAGCGGATAGACGGGGATCTTCATCAGGTTCGAGATGAAGTTCGTCGAGTACGAGCCGAGCGCGACGACGTACGCATCCGCGCGCACCGTCTCGCTGCCGCACTGCACGCCGGCGATCTTGCCGCCCGCGATCGCGAGCGCAT
>NZ_BCPP01001158.1:0-1905 GCF_016586125.1 Burkholderia sp. E168m23 | reverse complement strand
TCCACCTCCAATAAACTCCGCCCATCAATTTTGAGATTCGCGCGAGCGCACGGAGTAATCCTCTAACAAAAGAGACCGGTGTGTGGCGTGCACATTTGGAGGTAGCAGGACATGAACCGCACATACCGCTCGATCTGGAACGAAGCTCTTGGCGCCTGGGTCGCGGCATCGGAACACGATTCGGCACGGGGCAAGCCGAACAAGTCGGCCGTCGTGGTGGCAGCAGTCGCGGCCTTGGCGATCAGTCTGCCCGGCTTGGCCGAGGCCAACACGCTCAACACACAGCAGACCTGCTTCACGGGCAGCAACGGCGCGGTCGGCCGCGTCAACCCGGGTGGCACGCAAAACCAGGCTGGCGATGGCTCCGGAACGTATTCGGTCGTAGCCGGGTGTAACTCCAACGGCAATGGCTGGACCGGTGTCACGGTATACGGCTCGTTCGCGCAGGCGACCGGCAACGGCGCCGTCGCCACCGGTATGCAATCGTCGGCCGGCCTCTGGGGTGTCGCGGCCGGTCTCGAAACCACCGCCAGCGGCGCCGCCGCAACCGCCCTCGGCTTCGGTTCGACGGCCAGCGCGCTGAACTCGGTCGCGATCGGCGGCGCGGGCGGCGACGGTACGACGCCGCTGTCGCAGGCCAACTCGACGCTCGCCTCGGGTGCGGGTTCGATCGCCATCGGCAGCAACGCAACGAAGGGCGCTCAATCGGCCGCCTCGGACGGTATCGCGATCGGCGGGCAATCGTCCGTCGCGTCGACCGCCACGTCGGGAATCGCAGTCGGTCGCGGTGCGACCGTCAATGGTGCGTACGGCATCGCGCAAGGCGACGGCGTCGTCTCCGGCGCAACGGGCCGGAACGTGGCGATCGGCTCGTCCGGTACCACCGCGAACGGCGCCACGGCCGCCGGCGGCGCGGTCGCGATCGGCCGAGGCCAGGTCGCGACCGGCGACGGCGCCGTTGCGATCGGCGATCCGAACAGCGCCACCGGCACGGGCGCGCTGGCAATCGGCGCAAACGACACGTCGAACGGTTCCGGCGCCATCGCGCTTGGCAACAGCAACTCGGCGAGCGGCACGGGTTCCGTCGCGCTCGGCAACAGCAGCACGGCAACCAACAGCGCCGTCGCAATCGGCAGCTCGGCGTCGGCAACGGGCACCAACGGCGCGATCGCCATCGGCAACGCCGCGACCGCGAACGGTACCGGCGCGATCGCGCTCGGTAACGTCGGCAGCTTCGCCGCCAAGTCGCTGGCTACCGGCACGGACGCACTCGCGCTCGGTAACGGCTCGACGGCCAGCGGCAGCGCCGGCGCGGTCGCGGTCGGCGCGGCGGCCGTGGCGTCTGGAAGCTATGGCACGGCACTCGGTTCGAATTCGACCGCAAGCGTCGCAAACTCGGTCGCCCTCGGCTACAACGCGCTGACGACCAGTGCGGCAACGGCGACGTCCGGCGGCACCACCACCGTCAGCAACGCCACGATCGGCGGTCAGACATTCGGCAACTTCGCCGGCTCCAATTCGGCGGGCGGTGTCGTCAGCGTCGGGCAGTCGGGCTCGGAACGCCGTATCCAGAACGTCGCGGCGGGCCTCGTCACGGCCACCAGCACCGACGCGATCAACGGCAGCCAGCTCTATTCGGTTGCGAGCACGACGACGTCGAGCATCACGAGCCTGTCGACGTCGGCGTCGACGGGGCTGTCGTCGGCTAACAGCTCGATTTCGTCGCTGTCGACTTCCACGTCGACTGGTCTTTCGTCGGCTACGAGTTCCATCGGTTCGCTGTCCACGGGCCTGAGCTCGACCAATAGCTCGGTTACCTCGCTTTCCACGTCGGCTTCGACGGGTCTGTCGTCGGCCAATAGCTCGATCACGTCGCTGTCGACTTCCACGTCGACTGGTCTTCGT
>NZ_BCPP01001157.1:0-1909 GCF_016586125.1 Burkholderia sp. E168m23 | reverse complement strand
TTCGCGATCTCGGTCCACAGCCGCTTGTCGACGCGCGAGCCGCGCTCGGCCGCGGCGAGCAGGCGGCGCGCGCCTTCGCTCTGCTGCGGGCCGCCGGCGCCGAGCCCGGCCGCTTCGCGCAGCCGGCGCGTTTCGTCGAGGATGCGGTGCGCACGCGCCCATGCTTCGTCCTCGGTCGCCGCGAGGATCGGGCGGAACGACACGGAGAAGCGCACCTGGCGGCCGTGCTTCGCGGCTTCGGTGCGCACGCGGGTCGTCAGGTCGCGCACCTGGTCGAGCGATTCGCCCCACAGCGCGTAGACGTCCGCGTGCTTGCCGGCCACCGCGAGCGCCGCTTCCGACGCGCCGCCGAAGTAGATCGGCACATGCGGCTGCTGAAACGGCTTCACTTCCGAGAAACCCTGCTTGAACCGGTAGTGCGCGCCGTCGTGATCGAACGGCTGCGGTTCCGTCCAGATCCGCCGCAGGATGCCCAGGTATTCGTCGGTGCGCGCATAACGCGCGTCGTGATCGAGGAAATCGCCGTCGCGCTGCTGCTCGCTGTCCGAGCCGCCGGAGATGAAGTGCACGGCGAGCCGGCCGCGGCTGAACTGGTCGAGCGTCGCGATCTGCCGCGCGGCGAGCGTCGGCGCGGTGAAGCCCGGGCGATGCGCGAGCATGAAGTGGATGCGCTCGGTCGCGGCCGCCGCGAACGCGATCGTCAGCGTCGCCGACGGGCCGGTCGAGTGATGCGGCACGAGAATCCGGTCGAAGCCGGCCGTTTCGTGGGCGCGGGCAAAGTCGCGCACATAGTCGGGATCGACCACGGGGCCGGACGCCGGGTGGATTTCCGACTGTTTCTGGCTCTGGATCATGCCGATGAATTCGACGCTCATCTGGGTCTCCGGTGCAGGGACGTTCCGGCGCACGGCCGGGCGGGAATGGAGCGCAGGTTAACGCCGCGATCATGCGGAATGGAAATAATCAATCCCGATTTGAATATCAGATTTGCATGGTTTGGGGGCGCATGCGTTGCGCATACGCTGTGGGCTCGTGAATGATCGGGCGCGCGCGGGTGCCGCGTTTGCCGCCTTTGTCGTCTTTTCGCCGCCGTGTTCGACCTACCCAGGGAATCCGTTTCGATGTCCGCCAGCCTTGCCGCTTCCTCGCCGTCACCGCAACCTGCGCTGCGCCTTCTGCCTGCCGATGCGGCCGGCACCGCTGACGTTGCAGACGCCGACGAGACGAACGACGCGCGCCTCGCCGCGCTGCTCGAGCGCCTCGCCCCCGAACTCGCCGCCGATGCGGCCCGCAACGACATCGACGGCCGCTTTCCGCACGAGAACTTCGCGCGGCTGCATCGCGCCGGGCTGATCGCGCAGGTCGTGCCGCGCGAGCATGGCGGCGCCGGGGCGACGCTCGCGCAGGCGAGCCGGATCGTCGCGGCCGTCGCCGGGGCCGATCCCGCCACCGCGCTGGTGTTGACGATGACGTATCTGCAGCATCGCGCGCTCGGCCGCGCCGACAACCGCTGGCCGGCGCAGGTGCGGCGCGCGGTGTTCGACAGCGCGGTCGCGCACGGCGCGCTGATCAACGCGCTGCGCGTCGAGCCCGCGCTCGGTTCGCCGTCGCGCGGCGGGCTGCCGGCGACCATTGCGCGCCGCGACGGCGACGGCTGGCGGCTGTCGGGCCACAAGCTCTACAGCACCGGCATTCCGGCGCTGCGCTGGCTGGCCGTGTGGGCGCGCACCGACGAACCGGCGCCGCGCGTCGGCGTGTTTCTCGTGCCGCGCGAGCGCGCGACCGACGGCGAGCGCATCCGCGTGATCGAAAGCTGGAATCATCTTGGCCTGCGCGCATCGGGCAGCCATGAAGTCGTGTTCGACGAGGTGCCGCTGCCGGCCGAATATGCGGTCGACGTGCGCGCGCC
>NZ_BCPP01001156.1:0-1918 GCF_016586125.1 Burkholderia sp. E168m23 | reverse complement strand
CCGAGCAACTGCTGGCCGACGTGAAGGCGCATCCGGACCAGTTCGCGCAGATTGCACAGAAGAGCTCGCAGGACGCGCCGTCGGCGGCGAAGGGCGGCGACCTCGGCTTCATCACGCGCGGCTCGACCGCGGGCGGCAAGGCGTTCGACGATGCCGCGTTCTCGCTCAAGCAGGGCGACGTGAGCGGTATCGTGCAGTCGGATCTCGGTTTTCACATCCTGAAGGCGACCGAAGTGAAGCCGGCGATCGTCAAGCCGTTCGCGGAAGTGAAGGACCAGATCGCGGTCGACCTGAAGCAGCAGTACGCATCGAAGGCGTTCTCGGACAACGCGGAGGGCTTCACGTCGACCGTCTACGAAAAGGCGAAGACGCTGCAGCCGGCCGCGGACAAGTACAAGCTGACGATTCAGACGGCCACCGTCACGCCGACGCCGAATCCGCAACTGCCGCCGACGAGTCCGTTGAACAATCCGAAGTTCCTGGCCGCCGTGTTCGCGAACGACGCGGTGAAGAACCAGAACAACACGCAGGCGATCGACGTCGGCAACAACACGCTAATCTCGGCGCGCGTGACCGAGCACAAGCCGGCCGCGGTGCCCGCGCTCGACGCGATCAAGGACGTCGTGCGCCAGAAGGTCATCGCCGAGCAGGCCGCGGAACTCGCGAAGAAGGACGGTGCAGCGAAGCTGGCCGAGCTGCAGAAGTCGAAGTCGACCGACGGGTTCGCGGCTGCGCAGAAGGTGTCGCGCACGCAATCGCAGGGCCTGACGCCGGCTGCGCTGAGCGCCGTCTACAAGGTTGATGCGAAGACACTGCCGGCTTACGTCGGGGTCGATCTCGGCGCGGACGGTTATGCGATCTATCGCGTGAACGCGGTGATCCCGGGTTCGGCGGTCGATCCGCAGCAACTGGCGGCCGCGCAGCAGCAGATGGCGCAGGTCGATGCGCAGAGCGAAGGCGAAGCGTACCTCGCCGCGCTGCGCGATCGTTCGAAGGTGAAGCTGTACGGCAGCACGACGGCCAGCCAGCAGCAGGACGGCGACAACTGAGCCTCGTTTCGCCCGCAACCATCAAAAAGCCCCGCTCGAAGCGGGGCTTTTTGTTTTCCGACGCTCGGCTGCGATCAGCCGTGCGGCTTGCCGAGCAGCGGCTTCAGTGCAGGCCACACATTGTCGAGCAGGATGCCCTGCGCCTGCTGCGCGGGATGCATCTGGTCGGCCTGGAACAGCTCGGGCTTGTTCTCGATGCCGGCCAGCAGGAACGGCACGAGCGGCACGCCGAGGTCTTTCGACAGCCGTGTATAGACTGCGTGGAACTTCTGCGTGTAGTCCGGGCCGTAATTGGGTGGCACGTACATACCGACCAGCACGACCTTCGCCCGCGCGCGCTGGGCGCTCGCGATGATGTCGCGCAGGTTCTGCTCGGTCGTCGCGAGCGGTACGCCGCGCAGCGCGTCGTTCGAGCCGAGTTCGACGACGACGATCGACGGCTTGAGCCGCTGCAGCACCGCGGGCAGCCGCGCACGGCCGCCGCTCGTGGTGTCGCCGCTGACGCTGGCGTTCGCGACGCTATAATCGATTCGCTCGGTCGTGAGCCGTTGCCGCAGCAGTGCCACCCAGCCGGTGTCGCGCGGCAAGCCGTATTCGGCCGAGAGACTGTCGCCGAGCACGACGATCACGGGCGGGCCCGATGCGGGCGCCGTCGCGGCGCGCGCGGGCACGGTGACGGCCAGCAGGGTGCCCAGCAGCGCGGCGGCCGCCGCGCGTCTTTTCCAGCGAAATGTCGTGTCCATGTTCAAGATTACCGATCCGATCATCGAAGTCCATGACGTGTGCAAGCGGGTTGCCGATGCAACGGGCGAGCTGACGATCCTCGACGGCATCACGCTCGCCGTGCAGCCGGGCAGCAGCCTCGCGAT
>NZ_BCPP01001155.1:0-1927 GCF_016586125.1 Burkholderia sp. E168m23 | reverse complement strand
ACTACCGTACAGCAGCGCGTAGCTAAGGTAGTTCTGCGCGTTTCGCTACGTGCGCGACTCCGATGCGCTTCAGTCGGCGGTCATGAACCCGAACACCGGTTAGCGTAGCGCAGGCGGTAGCCGCCTTCCACGATCTCGGCCGGCACACGGTTAAATCGCTCGACAAGATGCGCTTATAGGCACGCGCGCGCGTGCCCGACTAGTCGGCAACCCGACATTGGCGCTGAACGAACACGCGCTTCATAAAGATCAACGCTACGCAACACTAGCGATCGATCCACTCACCCGGCAAATACTTTGAATCGTCCAGGAACGCTCGTGTGAAATGGCTGAGCCATTCGAATAGCGTCCGAAGATGCAGCTGAGTGCATCGATGCGGCAGCGATCGACATGGCCGCGGCTTATGAACTCGAAATCCGGGAATTATTTTGGCAATTCAAGTCAATGCAATACCGGTGCTCCATAACCATGGAACCGGTGCCTTTCGAAATAAAACACTCGCCTCTATTCCAAGAGGCGAGTCATCGCCATACGCTTGCGGGAATGCCCGCCGTACACGCGCAAAATCATCACGTCAAGCCTGGAACCCTGTATCGAAATTCGCAGTCATCGTGCCAGTGCAGGTACTACGTGAAGTACCGTCGGGAGCCACTCCGGCCAACAGTAAATACAAGCCCGTTACTCATCGAGGGCCGTCTCAAAGACCGCAGACACAACGCCTGTATATGTCATACCTCTTTTCATGGGGATATCCTTGTTAGAATAGACGCCCAGAACCAACCCTATTTCACCGCCTTTTGCCGCAACGTCTTTACTTGCGACCTCCACTTTCTCCTCATCTATCGGTTTCAGAAACCCCTTCTCGGGGGTTAACACCCGCCGCAGCACACCGATCTTCGAGATTCGATCTTCACCCAGGAGATACCAGTTACCCGTCGTCATTGACTCCCCACCTGAAGTCAATGTCAATTTCACATGAATAGCGCCATAACTACTTTTTATCTTTAATGTCATTGTTTCAGTCTTCTCAGTGCCACGCCACCCAGCCTGAATGTTGTCAAACTTGGCCTCGTAACCACTTGCCCAACCGATTGGCGTTACTTCAAATACACCCTGGGGCGGCACCTTCCCTGCGAGCTGGACCTTTAAATCGACTGCCTCCGGATTTCCCGCATACGCCGACATTGCACATGCGCTCGCAGCAATTGCCAAAGCAAGCTTTCTCACCGACTACTCCTTACTCGGCTTCAGTCTTAAACATCAGGGGTATCGTGCCCGTGTACTGCCCCGGCACCCGGGCAGCCTTGATTTTGTCGCTCGCCTCCCCGGGCGTGATCACCCGCTCGACTAGCTTGCCGCTCTTCGCCTGGGCCTTCGTCACAACCTTGACAGGGTCAGTGCCGACGCCCTTGCCGCCGAAGGAGTACTCATAGAGGCCAGCCGGGACGCTCCTCTTGGAGCGCGCGACAGTTGCCGACCAACTGACCTACCGCTCGGAGAAACCGCTCGCAAGTTGGCCGGCGGGCCAAGGTCACTGCAACCGTGCCACCAACTTTCCGGTGGAATACTTCAGCGGAGGAAGGTCATCTTCACGTCGCTGACGCGGCTTGCCCGGCCTCGACATGCATCCTCGTTCGCTTTTCGCCTTCACGCAGTTCGAACTCGCAACCCGAGCCGGCTTCGCACGGCAGCTCCTTCGTTTTCCCCGGGCGGATGTAATACGCCGTCGGTTCACCGCATGCGCCGCCCTTCTCCTTGCACACGCGATAGGCCTCGAGCGTCACCATCGAACTTCCGTTGTTCTCGACGACGCTCTTGCCACCCTCCACCTTGAACTCCGTCTGATAGCGCTCATCGCCCGGACGCACGATCACCATGGCCCCGTATCCGGTCAGGACGTTGATGCCCGCGGACAGCGATTCCTTGT
>NZ_BCPP01001154.1:0-1929 GCF_016586125.1 Burkholderia sp. E168m23 | reverse complement strand
TGGGAGCGCGGGCACTGGCACTGGGACCATGGCCGCTACGTATGGATCGGCGGCCACTGGGAAACCGAGCGCGTCGGCATGCAATGGGTGCCGGGGCAGTGGGACCAGCGCGGTCCGAACTGGTTCTGGACGCGCGGCCACTGGGCTTGAGGCAGACGCGCGATGAAAAGAACCGCAATCGCCATCGCGCTCGTCGCGATCACGCTGGCCGGATGCATCGTCGTGCCGGCGCGGCCGGTCTACTACCGGCCGGCGCCCGTCGTGATCTACTGAGCGTCGCGCGGGCCGTGCTGTTGCGCCGGGCCGTTTGCGTCGGTCGCGGCCGGCCCGGCATCGTGCGTCGTCGCCGTGTCCGCGGCGCTGTCGGCCGCCGCCGCAGCGGCCGGCTCGTTACCGCTTTCGTCGCGCAGCGTGTCGAGCGGATCGGCGGGGGCCGCGGTTGCATCCTGGGGTTCGGTCACGCCGGTCATGTTGTCCGCCGCGGCCGCTGCGGTTGCCGCGGCCGGCGCGGCGGCCGCGACGGGCGGCGCGAGATAGCGCTGCGCGAGCGTTTCGTAGAGCGGCGGCGCGAAAAAGCGCGATACCCGGCTCGATACCAGCGCGGTCGCCATCAGCGAAATCACGAGCGCATGACCGTTGATCATTTCCATCACGATCACGAACGACGTGATCGGCGCCTGCGTGACGGCGGCCAGATAGCCGACCATCGCGAGCGCGATCAGCATCGGCAGGCTCATGTCGCTGAACACGGCATGCAGCACGTTGCCGAAGCCGGCGCCGATCGACAGCGACGGCGCGAAGATCCCGCCCGGGATGCCCGGCAGGTACGACGCGACCATCGATACCATCTTCAGGAGCGGATAGAACACCGACAACTGCTGACTGCCGTCGAGCAGGCCGCGCGCCTCCGCATAGCCGCTGCCGAACGTCGTGCCGCCGGACACGAGCCCGACGACGGCGATCGTGAAGCCGCACAGCGCGGCGAACGCGACCGGCCGCTCGCGATACAGGCCCAGCAGTTGCGCGGGCAGCCAGCGCCCCGTATTCAGCAGCAACCAGCAGAACAGGCCGCCCGCGATGCCCGTCACGATCGCGGTGACCAGCACCGCGACCGCCAGCAGCTTCGGGAAATGGAGCCCGGCGTTGATCGTGCCGAAATACGTGTAGTTGCCGTTCAGCCCGAGCGCGACAACGCCGGCGAGGATGATCGCGGTGATCAGCACGCCGCTGGCGCGCGCGGAGAAGCTGCGGGTCAGTTCCTCGATCGCGAACACGATGCCCGCGAGCGGCGTGTTGAATGCGGCCGACAGCCCGGCCGCCGCGCCGGCCAGCACGAGCTGGCGTTCGATCTGCGCGTTCGAGCGCGGGTAGAAGCGTCGCAGGTTGAACATCAGCGCCGCACCGACCTGCACGGTCGGCCCTTCGCGGCCGATCGTGAAGCCGCCGAGGATGCCGAGGAACGAGATCAGCACCTTGCCGAACAGAATGCGCAGCGTCAGCAGCCGGGCGCCGAATGCGCTCGGGCTGGCATGCAGCGTCGCGATCACCTGCGGGATGCCGCTGCCCTCGGCGCCGCGGAAAAAGCGACGTGTCGTCCATGCCGACAACGCGGCGATCGCCGGGGTCAGCAGCAGCGGCAGCCAGACGGCGTGATCGCGCATCGCGCGGAAAGTCTCGTAACCCCAGTCGATCAACCGGGCGTAGAGTACGGCCGCGAGGCCGACGACGATCGCACCGAGCCAGAAAACTCCGTATTGGCGCCAGATTCGCAGCGAGCGGCGGGTGAGGGCGGGAAACAGCGCGGGAAGGGCAGGGCGCGGCATTGGCTCGGGCCGGAGGGCAAAGAGTGGATTATAAAAAGAACGGGATGCCAGCGGGGGCGTCAAACGTTCTTAGTGAGCGACAAAAATCCACAAAGAGATGCAATTT
>NZ_BCPP01001153.1:0-1933 GCF_016586125.1 Burkholderia sp. E168m23 | reverse complement strand
GGCGCATGCGCCCGACGAGGTGCGCACCTATTACGCGGTGCAGCCCGACGGTTCGTTCGAGCACGATGCGTTGCTGATCGACGCGCACTGAGCGTGCGGCGCGCGCCGCGCCGCTTTGCCGTTGCGCCATTTCGTCGCCGCATGAAAAAAGCCGCGATACGCATGAACGCGTATCGCGACTTTCGTGATTCCGGCTGGCGCCGAACACACCCGGCGCCCGCGGAATCAGCCGGTGTTGCGCAGGCCGGCAGCGATCCCGTTGATCGTCAGGTGAATCCCGCGGCGCAGCCGCGCGTTCGTGTCGCCCGCGCGGTGACGCTTGATCAGCTCGACCTGCAGGTGATTGAGCGGATCGAGATACGGGAAGCGGTTCTTGATCGAGCGCGCGAGCAGCGGGTTGGTCGCGAGGCGGCCTTCCTGCCCGGTGATTTCCGCGAGCGCCCGCGACGTGCGCTCCCATTCCGCGACGATCCGCTCGAACACGTGCTTGCGCAGCTTGCGGTCGGACACGAGCTGCGCATAGCGCGACGCGACCGCGAGATCGGTCTTCGCGAGCACCATGTCCATGTTCGACAGCAGGTTCGCGAAGAACGGCCAGGTCTTGTTCATCTTCTTCAGCAACGTGACGCGCTTCGCGCGCTCGGCGTCGTCCTGCGCGCCGTCGAGATACGCGCTGACCGCGCTGCCGAAGCCGTACCAGCCGGTCAGCAGCAGCCGGCACTGGCCCCACGAGAAGCCCCACGGAATCGCGCGCAGATCCTCGATCTTGCGCTGCTTCGGGTCCTGCAGCTTGCGCGACGCCGGGCGGCTGCCGATGTTCAGCTCGGCGATCTCGGTGATCGGCGTCGACGAGAAGAAGTAGTCGGTGAAGCCCGGGGTTTCATAGACGAGCGCGCGGTACGCGGCCATCGCGGAATCGGACAGCGTCTGCATCGCGGCCTCGAACGCGGGCAACTGCGCCGGTGCGTTCGATTGCGGCAGCAGCGACGCCTCGAGCGTCGCGGCGACGACCGTCTCGAGGTTGCGCCGGCCGATCGACGGGTTCGAGAACTTGCTCGCGATCACCTCGCCCTGTTCGGTCAGGCGGATCTGGCCGTTCACGGTGCCCGGCGGCTGCGACAGGATCGCCTGGTAGGTCGGGCCGCCCCCGCGGCCGACCGTGCCGCCGCGGCCGTGGAACAGCCGCAGCGTGATCTTGCGCTCGCGGAACAGGTCGACGAGCGCGAGTTCCGCGCGATACAGCTCCCAGTTCGACGTGAGGAAGCCGCCGTCCTTGTTGCTGTCCGAGTAGCCGAGCATCACTTCCTGCTCGGCGCCCTGGTGCGCGATCAATGCGTCGATGCCCGGCAGCGCGAAGTAGTCGCGCATGATGCGCGACGCGTCGCGCAGGTCGGGGATCGTCTCGAACAGCGGGATCACCATCAGGCTGTTCTTCGCATGGCTGCCCGGCACGCCGAGCGTGCCTTCGAGCAGGCCCGTCTCCTTCTGCAGCAGCAATACCTCGACGAGGTCGCTGACGGTTTCCGTGTGCGAAATGATGTAGTTGCGCACCGCACGCGCGCCGAATTGCGCGCGGACCTCGCGCGCCTTCTCGAACACGCCGAGCTCGCTCTGCGCGAGCGCCGAGTATTCGAGGTACGGCGAGCGCAGCGGGCGCGGATCGGCGAGCGCGGCGAGCAGCACGCGCAGCTTGTCTTCCTCGGCGAGCGCCGCATAGTCGGCCTCGACGCCCGCGCGCGCGAACAGCTCGGCGACCACCGCTTCATGGATGTCGGAACTCTGGCGCAGGTCGATGCTCGCCAGATGGAAGCCGAACACTTCCGCCGCGCGCACGAGCGGCGCGAGACGCGGCGCGGCGAGCGACGCGCCGTGGTGTTCGTCGAGCGACGCGGTCAGCACCTTCAGATCGGCGACGAACGCTTCGGAATCCTCG
>NZ_BCPP01001152.1:0-1933 GCF_016586125.1 Burkholderia sp. E168m23 | reverse complement strand
GGGCAGGCCCGGCAGGCCGTTCGCGGTCGACAGCGACGGCGTCAGCAGCGGCGGTTGAAGCGTGGGCTTCGTGAATACTGATTGTGCGTTCACCCGCGCCTTGATCTGCGACGCCTGATCGTCGTACTGCTGCGCGAGCGTCGCACCATACGCGACGACGAAGCCGTCGTGCGCGATGCTCGCCTGCTGCTTCGCCTGATCGAGCTTCGCATACGCATCGCCGAGGTCCAGATCGACCTGCGGGTCCTTGATCATCGCGTGCGGATTGGCCTTGTGCCACGCGCTGGATGCGTCCAGCTTCTTCGTATAGTCGGCCTGCAGCGTGTCGACCTGCCGCTGCGCGGACAGCATCTGCAGATAGCCGCCGCTCGTGTTCGCGGCCGTCTGCGCGCGGGCGAGCGCGGTCTTCGCGTCCGACACGGCGTTCGGGACGATCACCGTCGGTCCTTCCTTGCCGCTGGCCGAATCGTAGCGCTGCTGTGCGTTCGTGAGCGACAGGCTGTCGTTGGCCGCGCCGTACGCGGCGTTCGCATAGTTCGCATCCTTCGCGGCGGACGTGACGGCCTGCTGTGCGGCATCCTGCGAAGCGGGCGCATCGGGCATCGTGACCTGCAGCTCCAGCGGCTGCAGCGCGTCGTTCAGCCGCCCGACGCCTGCATCGAGCGCGGCCTTGTAGTCCGGATCGGCGAGGTACGACTGGAACTGCGTATACGCGAGGTTGGAATTCGCGACGTCCGCGAAGTATTTGGACGCACCCACGGCCGCCTTCGCGCTCGCGGTCTGCCAGTCGTCGTAGAGCCGGATCTGCAGCGGGTTCTTGCAGTCGCCCGGCTGCGGCACCCAGTTCGGATCGTTCGCATGATCGGGGAAGGCGTCCAGCAGCGTCTTGAACTGCTGGTCGGCCGCGTGCTGCGCGTCACCGGGGTCGGTCACCTTGCCGGAATCGTCGATCTTCATTCCGGCCGGCATGTCGGCATTCGCCTGTTCGCCGTACAGGATCATGTAGCCGGCGTCGGTCGTCACGTTCAGCTCGCGTTGCGCGGTGTCGGCCGTCGTGCGCGCCTTCGCGTAGTCGGCCTGCGCGGTCTTGCGGTCGTCGGCCGTCGACTCGGGATCGCGGTTGACCAGATGCAGCACGTTCTGCGCGCCTTGCAGCGTCTGCGACGCGTTGTCGTACTTCGTCTGCGCGTCCTGGATCGCTTTCTGTACCGCGCGCGTCTTGTCGTTCTCGACGGTGATGTCGGGCGGCGGCGCCGTATATTGCGCGGCCATGCTCTGGATCAGCGACGTCGCGGACTGGATCTCGGCGTTGGTCGGCTTCGACGGATCGGTGGCCAGCGAGGCGGTGACGGGAATCGGCGGGGCGGCGGTCGGGTTCGCCGGCCCGGCGGCCGGGTCGTCCTTCTTCGGCGGCGGGGGAGGCGGGGGCGGCGGTGCAACGACCAGATTCAGCGTTTCCGACAGGAAGCGCTGCCAGTTGACACCCAGTCCCAGTCCGTCGATCAACAGCATGCTCGTCTCCGTTGAGCCGCGCGATGCGCGGCACGTGCGGCGTCCTGCACGCCGCGACGTGATCGTTCGAGTGTACGGACGCACCCGGCAGCGGGAACGCCGCTGTTTCGTAGCGGCAGGAAGCGGTCGGCGGCCAGGCGTCGCGCGGGCTACGAGATGCGCGCGGCGAGCGGCAGCCACGCCGCGCGTCGTCGTTCGGACCCCTGAAAGCGGCGCGGGCGCGTACGCACGGCGCCGCGCGCGATCATGCGGTCACTGATCGAGACACCGCACGCAGAGCCGCTTCGCCTGGTTCGCCGGCAGCCCGCGGCACATCATCACGACCGGGCGCGCATGGCACGACGGTGCGTCGGCGGAAGCGGCCGGCAACGGCAGCCTGCGCGCGCGATCGGGCGGCGTGGTTGCGACCGCGTCCATGCGT
>NZ_BCPP01001151.1:0-1932 GCF_016586125.1 Burkholderia sp. E168m23 | reverse complement strand
TAATAACTTCGTATAGCATACATTATACGAAGTTATACGAGATCGAACTGGTCGCGGCCTATGCGACCGACTGCATCGAGGCCGATACCGCGCGTGCATGGCTTGACAGCTATGCGGCGCTCGTCGCGTCCGCTGCCCATGAACCGCACGCCACGACGGCCGCGCTGCCGTGCGATGCGTCGGCTGCGTCGCGCCAGCCGCGCGACGGCCGTGCGCTGCGTATCGAGCATGCGGACATCGTCGCCGCGTTTGCGCGGCAGGCAGCCGCCTATCCGCATCGCGTCGCGCTTTCCGACGCGTCGACGTCGCTGACGTTCGCCGAACTCGACGACGCATCGAACCGCATCGCGCGGGCGCTCACGCAACGCGGCGTGGCCGCGGAAGCGGCCGTCGTCGTCTGCGTCGAGCGTTCGTCGCGCTTCGTCGTCGGCCTGCTCGGCGCGCTGAAAGCCGGCGCGCTGGCCGTACTGCTCGACCCCGCGCAGCCGGCCGCGCGTCTCGCCGCGGCCGCCGCCGACTGCGGCGCGCGCTGGGCGCTCGTCGCGGAGCCGACCGCATGGCCGACGGGCATCGACGCGCAGCCGCTCGACGTCGATGCGCTGGCGCAGGACGCGACGCTCGCCCACGCGGCCGGCGTGCGCGTCGCGCCGCACCCGGAACAGGGCGCATACCTGATCTATACGTCGGGCTCGACCGGCACGCCGAAGGGCGTCGTCGTCTCGCACGGCGCGCTGGCCGACTACGTGCAGGGGATGCTCGACGAACTCGCGTTCGCGCCCGACGCATCGTTCGCGATGGTCTCGACAGTCGCGGCAGATCTCGGCCACACGACGCTGTTCGGCGCGTTGTGCGCGGGCCGCACGCTGCACCTGCTGCCGGCTGCGTGCGCATTCGATCCGGACCTGTTCGCCGACGAAATGCGCCGCCGTGAAGTCGGCGTGCTGAAGATCGTGCCGAGCCATCTGCAAGCGCTGCTCGACGCGCGCGTGCCGGCCGACGTGCTGCCGCGTCACGCGCTCGTGACGGGCGGCGAAACGCTCACGTGGGCGCTCGTCGCGCGCCTGGCCGCGCTCGCGCCAGCGTGCCGCGTGATCAACCATTACGGGCCGACCGAAGCGACCGTCGGCGCGATCGCGTGCGACACGGCGTCGATTGCCGCCGACGCGCGCGATCCCGCGAGCGGCGTGCCGCTCGGCCTGCCGCTGCCGAATGCACGCGCGCTGGTGCTCGATGCGTTCGGCGCGTGCGTGCCGACCGGCGCGACCGGCGAGCTGTATCTGGGCGGGCCGGGCGTCGCGCGCGGCTACCTCGGCCGCCCCGCGCAAACCGCCGAGCGCTTCGTGCCCGATCCGTTCACGCCCGGCGCGCGGCTGTATCGCACGGGCGACCGCGTGCGGTTGCGCACGGACGGCCGCCTCGCATTCCTCGGCCGGATCGACGATCAGGTGAAGATTCGCGGCTACCGCGTCGAGCCGGGCGAGGTGAGCGCGGCCGTGCGCGCGGCCGGCCCGATCGCGCAGGCCGAAACGCTCGCGATCGAGCACGACGGCCGCCTGCGGCTCGCGACGTTCGTGGTGATGCGCGACGGCGTGGCGTTCGACGAAGCGGCGGTACGCGCCGCGCTCGCCGCGACGTTGCCCGACTACATGGTGCCCGCGCAGTTCGTCGCACTGCGGCGCCTGCCGGTGACCGCGAACGGCAAGATCGATCGCGCGGCTTTGTGCGAACTGGCCGCCGTGCCGGTTGTGGGCGCGTCCAGCGATGCGCCGCAGGGCGCAGTCGAGACGGTGCTCGCCGACGTCTGGCAGGCCGTGCTGAAGGCGCCGAAGGTCGGACGCGACGACAATTTCTTCGAACTCGGCGGCGATTCGATCCTCGTGCTGCAGGTGATCGCCCGTGCCCGCAAGCGCGGCGTGCGCTTCACGCCGAAGC
>NZ_BCPP01001150.1:0-1935 GCF_016586125.1 Burkholderia sp. E168m23 | reverse complement strand
GAACTTCCGCCAGCAGGCGTACGACGCGATGAAGGCCGAAGGCAAGGACGTGTCGGCTTACGACCGTGCGCAGCTGATGAGCGTCGAATACGACGAAACCGAACTGGCCAAGCTCGCCGACGAGAAGATCCGTACGTTCCAGGCCGATGCATCGCGTGAAGCAGGCATCTTCCACCACCTGATCACGCTGCCGACGTACCACACGGCAGCGCTGTCGACCGACAACCTGGCCAAGGAATACTTCGGCGACCAGGGCATGCTCGGCTACGTGGCAGGCGTGCAGCGCAAGGAAATCCGCCAGGGCATCGCGTGCGTGAAGCACCAGAACATGTCGGGTTCGGACATCGGCGACGACCACAAGGAATACTTCAGCGGCGAAGCGGCGCTGAAGGCAGCGGGCAAGGACAACACGATGAATCAGTTCTGATCGTCGTCGGACCCGCAACACGACGCCAGCCCCGCGGGGCTGGCGTTTTTTTGTCTGCTCGAACCTGGCGCGTTATCCGCGCACGACTTTTACGACGTACGGGCATTCGGACAGGATGTTTGTGTACACAACCTAATTCAGGGTTTGCCTGAGTAGCGAAAACGCGAATTCGTGCGACCCGCGTTAGCGTTGTGCATACGGACGAGTGGCAGGTTGAAATTGCCGCTCGAGCGAAACCCTTGCGGGGCGGTCGTCGCGCTCGTTTCGTCCCCAAAGCGGGCACAACGTCGCCGTAAAACGCAGCTGTCTGCAACGCGCATGCCGGCGCGCAGTCACAGTTGTTTCTTGTTGCAACGCAACGCCCGCCCAATAACGGCGATGGTATGCTGGCCGGCATGGAGTTGTATGGCAGGTTGCTTGCATGGCGAAACTCGCGTTCGCACCCTCTAACGAGACTTCACCTTCTCTCGCACGCATCGCGGCATCGACGCGCGCTCCGCTCGCGCGTCCCGTCCTCGCGCCGCATCTTCCTGCGCTCCGCACGCATTCCCCATCTCGCGGGCTCGCCCCGCATCCCCATCCCCGCCCAATAAATCTGGAGACATCCCCATGTCGCAAAACACTTTGGCCGAAGCAACGCACGGCCCGCTGATTGCTCCGCCGGTTTTCGTCAAACATCGCAAGCTGATCGACTGGGTGTCGCGCATCGCGGCACTGACGGAGCCCGAGCGCGTCGTGTGGTGTGACGGTTCGCAGGAAGAATACGATGCGCTGTGCCAGGCGATGGTCGATCAGGGCACGCTGACGCGCCTGAATCCGGCGAAGCGCCCGAACTCGTATCTCGCGCAATCCGATCCGTCGGACGTCGCGCGCGTCGAGGATCGCACGTTCATCTGCGCGGCCTCGCGTGACGACGTCGGCCCGACCAACAACTGGATCGAACCGGCCGAAATGCGCGAGACGTTGAACGGGCTGTTCCGCGGCTCGATGCGCGGCCGCACGCTGTACGTCGTGCCGTTCTCGATGGGCCCGCTCGGCTCGCCGATCGCGCACGTCGGCGTCGAGTTGTCGGACAGCCCGTACGTCGCGGTGAACATGCGGATCATGACGCGCATGGGGCGCGACGTGTACGACGTGCTCGGCGAGGATGGCGACTTCGTGCCGTGCGTGCACAGCGTCGGCCATCCGCTCGAAGCCGGCCAGCAGGACGTGCCGTGGCCGTGCAATCCGGTCAAGTACATCGTGCACTTTCCGGAAACGCGCGAGATCTGGAGCTTCGGCTCGGGCTACGGCGGCAACGCGCTGCTCGGCAAGAAGTGCTTCGCACTGCGCATCGCGTCGACGATGGGCCGCGATCAGGGCTGGCTCGCCGAACACATGCTGATCCTCGGCGTGACGTCGCCGGCCGGCAAGAAGTATCACGTCGCGGCCGCGTTCCCGTCCGCGTGCGGCAAGACCAATTTCGCGATGCTGATTCCGCCGCAGGGCTTCGACGGCTGGAAGGTCAC
>NZ_BCPP01001149.1:0-1936 GCF_016586125.1 Burkholderia sp. E168m23 | reverse complement strand
GCGACGCGTGGATGCTCGAGGAGGTCGACCAGATGCTGTCGAGCGCGAGCCAGCAGCTTCAACTGACCGGCAACACGCAACTCGCGCTGATCGCGCTGCAGAACGCCGACGCGCGTCTCGCGACGTCGCAGAGCGCGCAGGCCGTCACGGTGCGCAAGGCGCTCGCGCTGGACATCGAGAAGCTGAAGGCTGCGCCCACCGCCGATCTCACCGGCCTCGCGATCAAGCTCGACGACGCGATCGCCAGGATCGACGCGCTGCCGCTGTCCGGCGAGGCGATCGTGCCGCACGCGGCGCCGAAGGCCGCGCCGGCCGACACCGCGTCGTCGGTCGCCGCCGGCGAGCCGCGCTGGAAGGTGTGGTGGCACGACTTCTCGGCCGGCCTCGGCCAGCAACTGAAGGGCCTCGTGCAGGTGCGCCGGATCGACAACGCGGACGCGATGCTCGCGTCGCCCGACCAGGGCTACTTCGTGCGCGAGAACGTGAAGCTGCGCCTGCTGACCGCACGGCTGTCGCTGCTGGCGCGCAACGACAGCGCGATGAAGGCCGACCTGCACGCCGCACAGGCGTCGCTCGGGAAGTATTTCGATCAGGCGTCGAAGGACACGCAGACCGTCGAGGATCTGCTCAAGCAGGTTGACGGCGCATCGCTGACGGTCGCGGTGCCGAACCTGAACACGAGCCTGAACGCCGTTCAGCAGTTCAAGAGCCGGGGGTAACGATGACGCTTCGAGGAATCGTCTGGCTCGCGGTCCTGTTCGCGATCGCCGCGGCGCTCGCCACCGTCGGCCGTTTCGACGCGGGGCAGGTGCTGCTCGTCTATCCGCCGTACCGGATCGACGTGTCGCTGAACCTGTTCGTGATCGCCATCGTCGTGCTGTTCATCGTCGTGTACGCGCTGCTGCGCATCGTGCGCAACATCTGGCGCATGCCGCAGCGGGTCGCCGCGTATCGAGCGCGTTCGCGCAACGAGAAGGCGCAGGCGTCGCTGCGCGATGCGATCGCGAACCTGTACGCGGGCCGCTTCTCGCGTGCGGAGAAGGCCGCGCGCGAAGCGCTGACCGTCGACGCGAACCTGGGCGCCGCGAGTCTCGTCGGGGCCACGGCCGCGCACCGGATGCACGAGTACACGCGCCGCGACGACTGGCTGTCGAAGGTCGACGCGCCCGAATGGCAGGATGCACGGCTGCTCGCCGCGGCCGACATGCGCGCGGACGCCCGCGACGCCGACGGCGCGCTCGCCGCGCTGGCCGACATGCAGGCCGGCGGCAAGCGCATTCATGCGCAGCAGGTCGCGTTGCGTGCCCAGCAGCAACTGAAGAACTGGGCCGAAGTGCTGAAGCTCGCGAAGGCGCTCGAAAAGCGCGAGGCGCTGCATCCGGCCGCGGCCGTGCGGCTGCGCCAGCAGGCAGCGGAAAACCTGCTGCGCGAACGCCGGCACGATCCGGACGCGCTGCTCGAAGTGTGGCAGTCGCTGTCGCCGGTCGAGCGCCAGTCGCCGCGTCTGGCCGATCTCGCGGCCGAGCTGCTGGTGCCGCTCGAGCGCCGCAACGAAGCGCGCCGCATCGTCGAGGACGCGCTCGCGCACAACTGGGATGCACGCCTGCTGCGCCGTTATCCGGACACGGCCGGCGCCGATGCGCTGCCGCTGATCCAGAAGGCCGAAGGCTGGAAGAAGGATCATCCGGAAGATGCCGACCTGCTGTTCGCGCTCGGCCGCCTCTGCCAGCAGCAGCAGCTGTGGGGCAAGGCCCAGTCGTTCCTCGAATCGGCGCTGAAGCTGGCCGACAACGAGGCGCTGAAGGTGCGGGCGCATCGTGCGCTCGCCCGCCTGTTCGAGCACCTCGGCGAAACCGACAAGGCCGCGAAGCACTACCGCGAAAGCGCGCTGGCGATTACCGTCGTGTGACGCTGCGCGGCAGCTGCGCTGCGTACA
>NZ_BCPP01001148.1:0-1948 GCF_016586125.1 Burkholderia sp. E168m23 | reverse complement strand
TACGTAGCCCACGCGCGTGGCCGGCACGACTTCATAGCGTACCGGCGGCGGCGCATTCGGCGCGACGACGACGATTTCCTCGGTGCGCACGGCGACCGGCTCCGCGATGACCATGCGCCCCTGCGGCGCGATCACGGGCGTGCCGACGAGAATCTCGTCCGCATGCGCGGCGAACGGTGCGACGACGGCCGACAGGCCCGCGGCCAACAGCGCGAGCGAAACGATGCGACGTGAAACGGGAGAGACAGCCATCACAACCTCCTGGTTGAACAAATGACGCGAGCGTATTCGTTCAATGCGGGAGAGTCGATTGCGGCCGACAGGCGCCGTGTTACGGCGTGCCCGAAAGTGCAACAGGGCGTAAGACGCGCACGGCGGCGGGTGCCGCCGTGCGGAGGGACACGCGCCAAGCGTCAGGCTTGCGGAATCTCGATCTTCACTTCGAGGACTTCGAGATCGTCCTGGCGCTCGAGGCTCACGCGGATGTCATCGTCCGAAATATGAACGTACTTCGAGATGACCGCGACGAGCTCTTTCTGCAGCGCCGGCAGGTAATCGGCCGGCGGCCGGCCGCCGACCCGCTCGTGCGCGATGATGAGCTGCAGGCGCTCCTTCGCGACCGATGCGGACTTCTTCTTCTCGCCGAGGAGAAACGAAAGGATGGACATGGGCGGCCTCCGTTACTTGCTGCCGAAGAGGCGCTGCAGCAGGCCCGGCTTCTGGTAATCGGTGAAGCGCAGCGGCTTGTCCTCGCCGAGGAAACGGGCGACGACGTCCTTGTACGCTTCCGCGACGTCCGTGCCGTCGATATGCACGGCCGGCAAACCCTGGTTCGACGCGTGCAGCACGGCTTCCGATTCGGGCACCACGCCGATCAGCTTGATGCGCAGGATCTCGCTGATGTCCTCGAGCGACAGCATCTCGCCTTCGCTCACGCGCTTCGGGCTGTAACGCGTGATCAGCAGGTGTTCCTTGATCGGCTCCTTGCCTTCGGTCGCGCGCTTCGTCTTCGACGACAGGATGCCGAGAATGCGGTCCGAGTCGCGCACCGACGATACTTCCGGGTTCGTGACGATCAGCGCTTCATCCGCGAAGTACATCGCGTGCAGCGCGCCGGCTTCGATACCGGCCGGCGAATCGCAGACGATGTATTCGAAGTCCATCGCGACGAGATCGTTCAGCACCTTCTCGACGCCGTCGCGCGTCAGCGCATCCTTGTCGCGCGTCTGCGACGCCGGCAGGATGAACAGGTTCTCGCACTTCTTGTCCTTGATCAGCGCCTGGTTCAGGTTCGCTTCGCCCTGGATCACGTTCACGAGGTCATACACGACGCGACGCTCGCAGCCCATGATGAGATCGAGGTTGCGCAGGCCGACGTCGAAGTCGATCACGGCCGTCTTGTGGCCGCGCAGCGCGAGACCCGACGCGAAGCTCGCGCTCGTCGTCGTCTTGCCCACGCCGCCCTTGCCCGAGGTCACCACGATGATTTTTGCCATTTACCCAATACCCTGTGTTCGTCAATGAGAGCCGATCGATCCGGAGCGCACCGCGTGAATTACGTCAGGCGCAGCGGTTCGATCATCAGTTTTTCCTCTTCGAGCCGGATCTGTACCGATTTGCCCAGTACGTCGGCGGGCAGCGGGTTCTCGGTCGTTCGATAGATACCCGCGATCGAAATCAGTTCCGGTTCGAGACACGTGCAGAAAATGCGCGCGTCGTGATTGCCGTGCACGCCCGCGAGGGCGCGGCCGCGCAGCGGCGCGTAGATGTGGATATTGCCTTCCGCGATGATTTCCGCGCCGTGACTGACCGGCGCGAGCACCACGAGGTCTCCTTTCGCGTAAATCTGCTGCCCCGAACGCAATGGCCGGTCGATCACCAGCGTCTGGCCGCCGGCCTGCACGAGCGTCGGCGCGGGCTCCGACGGCTGTTCGGGCGCCGCTGCGGC
>NZ_BCPP01001147.1:0-1949 GCF_016586125.1 Burkholderia sp. E168m23 | reverse complement strand
ATCGGGCTGTACCGGCTGCTGATGTCGTCGGTGCATCATCCGGAGCGCCTCGCGCTGTCGGGGCAGGAGCCGCCGACGCCGCTCGACACGGTGTCCGCCTGGCCCGCGCACCTGAGCTTCGCCGAGCAGGCGATGGCGATCGACACGCTCACGTACCTGCCGACCGACATTCTCGCGAAGGTCGATCGCGCGGCGATGGCCGTGAGCCTCGAGACGCGCATGCCGTTCCTCGATCATCACGTCGTCGAATTCGCGTGGCGCGTGCCGGCGTCGGTGCGCTTGCCGGAAGGGCAGTCGAAGGCGCTGCTGCGCCGGCTGCTCGACCGGTACGTGCCGTCCGAGCTGATCGACCGGCCGAAGCAGGGTTTTTGCGCGCCCGTCGACCACTGGCTGCGCGGCGCGCTGCGCGACTGGGCCGACGCGCTGCTGCGGCCGTCGCGCCTGCGCGAAGAGGGCTTCTTCGATGCGGCGGCGGTCGAGCGGCTGTGGCGCCAGCACCAGACGGGCCGGATGAACTGGCAGCACCAGCTGTGGACGGTGCTGATGTTCCAGGCGTGGCTGGAACATCAGCGGGCGGCGTGATGCGGCATGCCGCGCGCAACCGGTGCGCGCGGCGCCACGCGGCCCGCGCGCCGCTATCAGCCCACGATCAGCCCACGATCAGCGGCGTGCCGACCGACAGGCGGTTCGGATCGCGTGAAACCGACGGATTGAGCTGCAGGATCTCGTTGAACGCGCGCGTGTCCTGCTCGCCGCGCGTCATCGCCTGCTGGTCAGTGCGCGACACGTGCGCGGCGTCGAGCAGCGACTGGCGATGCTGGTCGGCGATGACCCACAGCGAATCGCCGGCGACGACGATGTAGGGCTGCGGCGACCCCGACGGTTGCGCGGTCGACGGCGTGGCGCTGGCCGACGGCGAAGCCGGCGCGGCAGGCGACGCACTCGACGCACTGGGCGATGCAGTCGCCGAGGCGCTTGCAGAAGGACTGGCCGACGCGCTTGCCGAAGCACTCGGTGAAACGCCGGGCGCGAGATTCGACTGCGACGAATTCGACTGATTCGACTGATTCGACGAACTGGACCCCGAGCCGAAGAACGTCGTCCACAGACTTTCGATCAGCTTGTACGCGAACGCGCCGACCGGAATCAGCACGACGGCCGTCGGGATCTTCTTGATCAGCGGCGTCGCGTTCGGGAAATGCGTGTTCAGACGCCCGCCGAGCAGCAGCGCGGTGGACACGCCGGTCGCGATCGCGAGGTCGTAATGGCCGCCGCTCCACTGCACGCCGGTGCCGAGGCCGCCGTACGCGACGGCCATGAAGTCGCTCGCCGAATCGGTGAAGCGCACGATGCGGCTGCGCTTGTCGGCATTCACGCGGTGCGCGCCGATCGTGTAGACGAGGCCCGCATACGTGGCGCCGAACGCACCGCTCGCGATGGCGGCGGAGCCGTAGGCGAGATCGAACGCCCCGTGCGCGTGCACGACGCCGCTGATGCCGACCGCGAGCGTCGCGGTCGACGTGATCGCGGCGCCCGCGCGGCCCGCGATCCCGAACAGGTGGCGCGGGTTGCCGGTATGGAGCTGCTGCAGCGACGTGCCGCCGACGGTGCCCTGCATCTGCGCGAGCACGTCCGCGGCGAGCGCCTTGATGTGGGTGGTCGCGTCGTCGAAACTCATCAGCCCGACGCGGTTCAGCTCGACATACTGCGCGGCCAGCGTCCGCGCTTCGTTCGAGATCTGCTCGAGCTGCGCGCGCCGGTTCTGGCCGTAATCGTGCGCACCCGAGCGCAGCTGCCGCGACAGCGTCACTTCGAGCCGCGTGAGCACCGCCTGCGCGGCCTTCGGGTCGCCGGCCTGCAGCTGCGCACCGCACCCTCGGTGCATGACCTGGAACACGCGGCCCAGGCGCGAGCCCAGCAGGAACGACGACGTCGCGCTGCCGAGCATG
>NZ_BCPP01001146.1:0-1952 GCF_016586125.1 Burkholderia sp. E168m23 | reverse complement strand
CCGGCCGCCGCCGCCGCCCAGCAGCCGCAGCCGCAACCACACGCACAACCCCAGCCGGCCGAACACGCGACGCCGGCCGCGGCCGCGCATCACGACGACAAGCGCGCACGCCCGGCCGCCGCGGCCGCCGCCGGCGCCGAAGGCAGTTCGATCCGCGTCGGCGTCGAGAAGGTCGACCAGCTGATCAACCTCGTCGGCGAACTGGTGATCACGCAGGCGATGCTGGCCGAGACGGCGACCGCATTCGATCCGGCGCTGCACGACCGCTTGTTCAACGGGATGGCGCAGCTCGAGCGCAACGCGCGCGACCTGCAGGAAGCGGTGATGTCGATCCGCATGATGCCGATGGATTACGTGTTCAGCCGCTTCCCGCGGCTCGTGCGCGACCTCGCCGGCAAGCTCGGCAAACAGGTCGAACTGGTCACGTTCGGCCAGGCGACCGAGCTCGACAAGAGCCTGATCGAACGGATCATCGATCCGCTCACGCACCTGGTGCGCAACAGCCTCGACCACGGCATCGAGACCGTCGACAAGCGCGTCGCCGCCGGCAAGGACGCGGTCGGCCAGCTCGTGCTGTCGGCCGCGCATCACGGCGGCAACATCGTGATCGAGGTGAGCGACGACGGCGCGGGCCTGAACCGCGAGCGCATCCTCGCGAAGGCCGCGAAGCAGGGCATGCAGATCTCCGAGAACATCAGCGACGACGAAGTCTGGCAACTGATCTTCGCGCCGGGCTTCTCGACCGCCGAGACGGTGACCGACGTGTCGGGCCGCGGCGTCGGGATGGACGTCGTGAAGCGCAACATCCAGTCGATGGGCGGTCATGTCGAAATCTCGTCGCAGGCCGGCCGCGGCACGACCACACGGATCGTGCTGCCGCTCACGCTCGCGATCCTCGACGGGATGTCGGTCAAGGTGGGCAGCGAGATCTTCATCCTGCCGCTGAACTTCGTGATGGAGTCGCTGCAGCCGTCGAACGACGACATCTACACGGTCGGCAACGGCGAGCGCGTGGTGCGCGTGCGCGGCGAATACCTGCCGCTGGTCGCGCTGCACGAGGTGTTCTCGGTCGAGGACGCGCGCACCGACCCGACGCAGGGGATCGTCACGATCATGGAAACCGAGGGGCGCCGCTTCGCGATGCTGATCGACGAACTGGTCGGCCAGCAGCAGGTGGTCGTGAAGAACCTCGAAACCAACTACCGCAAGGTGCATGGCATCTCGGCGGCGACCATCCTCGGCGACGGCAGCGTCGCGCTGATCGTCGACGTCGCGGCGCTGAACCGCGAAACCCGTGCGACGCACGGCGCCCGAGCCGGCGCCGAGCTCGCCGTCTTCTGACTCTCGCCATTCAACCGATTGGGGGCAAACGTGTCTGCTGAAGTCCAAATGATCAATCCGGCCGCGGCGAATGCCGCGACGAGCCGCCGCGATGCGGCGCACGGCGATGCGACGGGCCAGGAATTCCTCGTGTTCACGCTCGGCGACGAGGAATACGGGATCGACATCCTGAAAGTGCAGGAAATCCGCGGCTACGACAGCGTCACGCGCATCGCGAACGCGCCCGAGTTCATCAAGGGCGTGATCAACCTGCGCGGGATCATCGTGCCGATCGTCGACATGCGGATCAAGTTCCACCTCGGCCGCGTCGAGTATGACCACCAGACCGTCGTGATCATCCTGAACGTGTCGAACCGCGTGGTCGGGATGGTGGTCGACGGCGTGTCGGACGTGCTGACGCTGCAGACCGACCAGATCATGCCGGCGCCGGAATTCGGCGCGACGCTGACGACCGAGTACCTGACGGGCCTCGGCACGGTCGACGGCCGGATGCTGATCCTGATGGACATCGAGAAGCTGATGTCGAGCCGTGAAATGGCGCTGATCGAGACACTCGGCGGGTAAGCGCGCCGCGCGCGCAGCAATTTCGGGAGAATCTGCAATGTTGCATA
>NZ_BCPP01001145.1:0-1967 GCF_016586125.1 Burkholderia sp. E168m23 | reverse complement strand
GGCGGCGGGGGGGCGGGAGAGGGGGCGTGCGGAGCCGGGGCCGGCTCCGCGTGGGGTTCGTCATGGCACGCGGCGAAGGCGCGCCATGGCGGCGCTCAATGCGTGTCGGAGTGGCCGTGCGCGAGCTTCGAGTGGTGCCGCGAGTACAGGAAGTAGATCACGAGGCCGATCACGAGCCAGATGCCGAACGCGGCCCACGTGACGGGCTGCAGGTTCAGCATCAGGAACAGGCACGCCGCGACCGCGAGGATCGGCACCACGGGCACGCCCGGGCAGCGGAACGCGCGCGGCAGCTCGGGATGGGTGCGGCGCAGCACGAGCACGGCGATCGACACCATCGAGAACGCCGCGAGCGTGCCGATGTTGATCAGTTCGGCGAGCACGTTGAGCGGCACGAGCGCGGCGATCAGCCCGAAGAACAGGCCGACCAGCCAGGTGGTCAGGAACGGCGTCGCATAACGCGGATGCACGCGCGACAGCGCGGCCGGCAGCAGCCCGTCGCGCGACATCGCGAAGATCACGCGCGTCTGGCCGTAGCTCATCACGAGGATCACGGTCAGCATGCCGAGCACCGCGCCGAGATCGATGAAGCCCGCGACCCACTTCTCGCCGGCGACCTGCAGCGCGTACGAGATCGGGTGCGAGATGTTCGCGTACTGGGCCGACGGCACGATGCCGGTGGCGACCGCGGCGACCGTCACGTACAGCACCGCGCATACCGCGAGCGACGCGATGATGCCGATCGGCAGATCGCGCTTCGGATTCTTCACTTCCTCGGCCGCCGACGACACCGCATCGAAGCCGATGAACGCGAAGAACATCACGGCGGCCGCGCCGAACACGCCGTTCCAGCCGTGCGGCATGAACGGCTTCCAGTTCGCGGGCGTCACGTGGAACAGGCCGACCGCGATCACCAGCAGCACGACCGACACCTTGATGAACACCATGATGTTGTTGATGCGGGTCGATTCGCGGATGCCGATCGACAGCAGCGTCGTGATTACGATCATCACGAGGAACGCGGGCAGGTTGAACCACGTGGTGACGCCGGGCACCGCGCCGGGCGCGGCCGTCAGCACGGTCGGCAGCGTGAGCCCGAAGCCCTGCAGCAGCGACTGCAGGTAGCCCGACCAGCCGACCGACACGGCCGACGATGCGAGGCCGTACTCGAGCATCAGGTCCCAGCCGATGATCCACGCGACCAGCTCGCCGAGCGTCGCGTACGAATACGTGTAGATCGAGCCGGCGACGGGGATCGACGACGCGAACTCCGCGTACGACAGCGCGGCCAGGCCGCACGCGATCGCGGCGATCACGAACGACAGCATCAGCGCGGGGCCGGCCTGGACGGCGCCGGTGCCGGTCAGCACGAAGATGCCGGTGCCGATGATCGCGCCGATGCCGAGGAAGGTGAGGTCGATCGCGCCGAGCGCTTTCTTGAGCCCGGCGGCTTGCGCGCCGGCGATCATGCGATCGACGTTTTTCTTGCGGAAGAGAGACATTGCGGATGGATCGCCGGCACGCGCAGGCACGGCGCGCCGACTGAGTGAAAACCGATAATTTTAGCTGATTTGGCGTGCAAGTCCCGCGGTGGCGCAGCGACGTGCGGTGAAATCGGCCGATAAAACAAGCGCTTGCGCGCGAAACGGGAGCAGACCGGGCGCGAAACGGGCACGGCCGAGCGCGGCGCGGCGGGCGCCGCGCGCAGGATCGGACGAGTTCGATTCGGCCGGAATCAGGCGCCGGCCGTGGGCGCCATGTCGACGAGCCGGTTGCTCATCACGTAGAACGTCAGTTCCGCGTTGTTCGACAGCCGCATCTTCTCCAGCAGCCGCGAGCGGTACACGCTCACCGTCTTCACCGACAGCGACAGCGTGTTCGCGATGTCGGTGAGCCGCTTGCCCGACGCGAGCATGCAGAGCGTCTGGTATTCGCGATCGGACAGCTTCTCGTGCGGCAGCGGTTCG
>NZ_BCPP01001144.1:0-1970 GCF_016586125.1 Burkholderia sp. E168m23 | reverse complement strand
TAATCGCCTATCGGGGGTTCGAATCCCCCTCTCTCCGCCAGGATTGACGAGAAAGCCCCGCAGAATCAATGTTCTGCGGGGCTTTTTGTTTCTCGGCCCATCAGCAACCCATCACCAGGCCGAACGTCGCCCGGGTCGCTGCGCTTCCCACTGCTCATGCCTGGCAAGAACTGGCGATGAACTCGCATCACGCCGAGGTCTCTCGTTACTGCCACGTCGCGCGCAATGAGCCCCGGCTTGCCGAAGCGGTCTTGGTCGACGCCTCAAACATTCCCGCGCCCGACCGTTAAACTGCTTTCCCGATAAACAATATCGAAACGCGTAGAGACCATGAAAAAGAAAACACGAATCGCGATCGCCGGAATCGCAATCGCCGCAGGCATCGCTTCCAGTTATGCGAGCCCGTACATCACCATGTATCAGATGCGATCGGCCATGGCAGACAAGGATGCCGACTCGTTTTCGTCGCACGTCGACTTTCCGTCGCTGCGCGAAAGCCTGCGTGGTCAATTCCTGACCATGGTGCAATCGAAACTGGCGAATTCGCCCGACATGAAAGGCAATTCATTCGCCGGTCTGGGAATGATGGTGGCGATGGGTTTCGCGAATCAGCTCATCGACACGATGGTGACGCCGGCGGGCGTCATGACCATGATGGCTCAGGGAACGGCCAAACCCGCGCACCCTGCCGATGTCCCGGCGGCCCCCGCATCCTCCGCCGCCCCGACGGAAGCGACTCACGCAGGTTCCGATGTCGGCGCGACGCCGGATCAAGCCAACTCGACGCCGAAAGTCGACTATTCGGTACGCTACAAGAACTGGTCGACCGTCACCGCAACTGCGCGAAAAGGAACGGACGACCAGGTGACGCTGGTATTCAAGCGTGATGGTCTCTGGTCGTGGAAACTGAGCGGCATCGACCTGCCGATCGACCGGATCGCTCCGAACTGATCGCCGAGCGTGCGAAGCGCGATGGATGCCGAGCGCCGCACGCTAAAGATCGGCATTGATCCGACGATATAGGAGGTTTCGGCTCCGCGAGTCACGTCCATGCGATTCAGCCTGCGGTTCATCATGACGGCCGGCGCGTCGGCCATGCTGGCGGCCTGCGCGACAGCACCGTCGCACCCGACGATCAGTACCACCGTTGCCGTCACATCGACTCCGTCACCGCAGAAAACACTACGCGATGGCGGGGCCGCAACCGACCTGTCAGTCGTCGGTCAGCCCGCGCCGACGTTCCACACGCTCCTGTCCGTTCGCGAATGTGTTGCCGGAAAATGCACGGCAGGCATCGCAAAGCCGACGATCGCGGTAACCGTCCAGCGCGTTTCCGAAGGGCACGCGACCATACGCTTCATGGTGACCATGGATATCGCCGGCAGTCAGACGCTGAAATCGCAAACCAGCCAGGCGACGTCGGAAGTGACCCTGTCGGTCCCGTCGGGCGCGACGCCGATCACCGATCAGTTTGCCGTTGACCGGGTCGCGACGATCAAGGTGGGCGAGTTTCGACACGTGGCGTTGCCGCACGGCATTCGTGCCTATGTGTGCGTCGCGATCCCCAATGCAAACGACGTGACGGACGGAAGCTGCGATGTCGGTCGCATGCAAACGACCAAAGGTGCCGAACTCGGGACTTCCGCGCTCTAATCCGCGTCATACGATACGACATTCGCCCCCTCACGGATGCCGAATGTAATCCACCAACGCCCGCGTATACTCATCCGGCCGCTTATCACACAGACTCACCACGATCGCCACCGCGAACCCCGCCGGCACGCCGAACACGCCTGAGCTGATCGACTCGATCCCGAACCACGTACGTCCGGCGAACCCGGTCAACTGCGTGAAGAACGGATAAGTCGACACGATGTAGTACACACACACCGCCAACCCCGTCACCATCCCGGCAATCGCGCCACGCGTCGTCGTGCGCTTCCAGAACACCCCCAGCACCAGCACCGGAA
>NZ_BCPP01001143.1:0-1986 GCF_016586125.1 Burkholderia sp. E168m23 | reverse complement strand
CACGCGGCCGAACCCGGTCGGTCAGAAATCATAGGTCAACGATACACGCGCGGTGCGCGGCGCACCGGGGAACAGGTACGCATCGCCCTGCTGCTCGCCTGCGTCGCGCCAGTAGAACTTGTTGAACAGATTGTCCACCGACACGCGCAACACCGTGCGATGACCGCCGATCTTGGTCGTATAACGCGCGCCCAGATTGAACACGAACCACGACGGCACGCGCGCGGTGCCCTCCTCGTTCGCGTTGCGCGCCGCGCTGTATTCCACGCCGCCGAGCACGTTCAGGCCCGCGACGCCCGGCACCGCGTAGTCCGCATACAGCGACGCGCGCAGCGCGGGCACGTTGATGATCTGGTGCCCTTCGTAGGCCGGCGACCCCGAATCGACCGCGCGGGCGCGAATCGCCGCGACGCTGGCCGTCAGGCCCAGCCGCTCGGTCACACGCCCGGCCGCGCCGAGTTCGATCCCCTGGTGCCGCTGAGTGCCGCGCTGCACGAACGTGTAGCTCGTGCCCGACGCATCCGGGTCAGCGAACTGGAACGGCTTGCTGATCGAGAACACGGCGGCCGTGAGGCTCAGCCGATCGAGCCAGTCGTATTTCGCGCCGACTTCGATCTGGTGCGATTCGACGGGCGGCAGGAACGCATATGCGTTGGTCGCGCGCACGGGCGCCTGGTCGCCGAGCGACAGCGCCTTGCTGTACGACGCATACAGCGACAGGACGTTCACCGGCTTGTAGACGAGCGCGACCTGCGGCAGGAACACCGAGCGGTCGGTATGCGTCGTCTCGCCGTCGAGGCTGCTCCAGCTGCGCTGGCGCAGCAGCACTTCCTTGCCGCCCGCGAGCACTTGCCAGTGTTCGCCGATACTGATGCGGTCGAGCCCGAACACGCCGTACTGCCACGCGTCGAGGCGCGGATACGACGGCCCCGGTGAATTCGGCGACGGCGGAAAGGTCAGGTCGGGCCCGTAGATATTCTCGCTGCCCACGTAGTCGTACACGGCGTCGGCCATGTGCACGACGCGGCGCTGCACGCTCACGCCGAGCGTCAGCTCGTGCCGCAGTGGCCCCGTCGCGAACTTGCCGGTCGTGACCGCGCGCAGATCGTCGTTGCGTCGGTATTCGCCGGGGCTGCGGAAGTCGTACACGTCGTAGTCGCCGTTCGCGCCGAAGAAGAACGGCGACGTCGCGCCGGCCGCGCAGCTCGCCGCATACGAGCAGCCGTACGCGAACGCGCTGTTGTCGTCGATCATCGTGCGGCTACGGCCCACGGCGACGTACGCCTTCCAGTCGTCGTTGAACTGGTAGTCGAAACGCGCGTTCAGGTTCAGCGCATCGGTCGTCACGGGTTTCGCCCACGGCTGCGTGCCGAGCGCCTTCGACGTCGTCTTGACCGACGGCACGACCGTGCCGCCGAGCAACTGGTAGCCGGGCGCGGAACGCTGGATCCACTGCTGGAATTCGGCATTGAGCTGCAGGCTCGCGCGCGGGCTGATATCCCAGTCGGCGGCGATCGAGCCGAACGTGCGCCGCCCGTTCGTGCCGTCGATATAGGAGTGCATGTTCTCCTTCGCCGCATTGATCCGGAACCCGAACTGATGATCGGGGCCGAAGCGGCGGCCGAGATCGATGGCCGCCGACGTCGAGCCGCGGCTGTCGACGCCGCCCGTCACGCTCGCGACGTTCGCGGAACGCTTGGTCACGAAGTTGATCACGCCGCCCGGTGCGACGACGCCGCTGTCGATGCCCGCGAGCCCTTTCAGGATCTCGACGCGCTCCTTGTTCTCGAGCGGCACGTTCTGCTCGCCGGACACCGTCAGCCCGTCGATCCGAATCGCGCTCGCGAGATCGACCGGAAAGCCGCGGATCGCGAAGCCTTCGAAATAGCCAACCGGCGCATAGTCGTTGACGACCGACGCATCGTTGCGCACGACGTCGCTCAGCCGCTTCGCCTGCTGATCGTCGATCAGCGCACGCGTGATCAC
>NZ_BCPP01001142.1:0-1992 GCF_016586125.1 Burkholderia sp. E168m23 | reverse complement strand
CTCGAAGATCCGCTCGACCTGTTCGGGCGGAATCGCGACGCCGCGATTCGTGACTTCGACGACTGCGTAGCTGCCTTGTACGGACACGGCCAGTTCGATCGTCGACGCGGCTTGCGCGTGTTCGAGCGCATTCGACGCGAGGTTGCTCACCGCACGCCGGAACAGTGTCGCATCCGCGACGACCGGCGCTTCGCCATGCACGTCGATGCGCACGCCGGCCTCGTCGGCCAGCGCCTGGAAATACGACGCGAGCCGGCGCAGTTCGCTGCCCGCATCGAGTTCGGCGGTCTTCAGGTGCTGCCGCGCATTGTCGGTACGGGCGAGAAACAGCATGTTCTCGATCATCCGCTGCAGCCGTTCGCATTCCTCGATATTCGATTCGATCAGCGCTTCATATTCGTCGGTCGTGCGCGCGCGCGACAGCGTGATCTGCGACGAGCTGATCACGTTCGCGAGCGGCGTGCGCATGTCGTGCGCGAGATCGGATGAGAACTGCGACAGCCGCACGAACGCGCGTTCGAGCCGGTCGAGCATCCGGTTCACCGACGTGGCGAGCTCGCGCAATTCGACCGGGCCGCCGCGCGCGTCGAGGCGCGCGTTCAGGTTGTGCGCCTCGATGCGCGACGTCTGTCGGCCGAGGCTCTCGACCGGGCGCAGCCCGCGCGACGCGACCGCATAGCCGAGCGCACCGACCAGCAGCGCGCCGACGGCCGCCGCGAGCCAGATGTCGACGCGATAGCTTTCGAGCAGCGACTGGCGATCGGTTGCGGTGCGCGCGAGCGCGACCTGGATCGCTTCGCCGGACGGCAGCGTTTCGCGCGCATACACGCAGCGCGACGTGCCGATGCCGGGCGGCGCGCACGTGAACGGGCTGCCGGCGTTGCCAGCCGGATGCGAGGCCGAGATCACCGACGCAAGCGTGTTGCCGGCTTCGTCGGAATGCTCGACAAGCGGGCGGTGTTGCGCATCGTAGATGCCGAGATAGACGCCCGGATGCGACAGCAGCACGTCGTGGAACACGGCCGGATCGGCGCGCAGCGCGGCTGTCGACCCGCTGGCGCGCGCGAGTTGCAGGAACTGGTTGAGCTTGGCGGAGATCTCGATGTCGTCGCGCCGTGTCAATTCGGCGGACAACGAGCGGTAGAGATACGCGCCAGTCAGCGCGAATACCAGCGCCGCGACGGCGGCGAACGCGAGCGTCAGGCGCCGCAGCAGCGAATACGACGCGGGGCGCGCGGTCACGAACGATCCTCGAGCACGTAGCCCATGCCGCGGATCGTGTGGATCAGCTTCTTCTCGTACGCGTTGTCGATCTTCGCGCGCAAGCGCTTGATCGCCGCGTCGACGACGTTCGTGTCGCTGTCGAAATTCATGTCCCAGATCTGCGACGTGATGAAGGTGCGCGTCAGCACCTCGCCTTCGCGTTCCGCGAGCAACTGCAGCAGCGCGAATTCCTGCGCGGTCAGGTCGATGCGAGTGTCCGCGCGCCGCACGCGACGCTTGAGCAGGTCGATTTCGAGATCGGCGACGTGCAGGATGTCGCGCACGTTGCGTGGCGCGCGGCGCAGCAGCGAGCGGATACGCGCGAGGAATTCGGCATACGCGAACGGCTTGAGCAGGTAATCGTCGGCGCCGAGTTCGAGCCCGGCGACCTTGTCCTCGATCGCCTCGCGGGCCGTGAGCAGCAGCACGGGCGTCTGCTTCTGCGCGCGCAGCCGCCTGAGCACCTCGAAGCCGTCCAGCGCGGGCAGCATCACGTCGAGCACGATCAGGTCGAAATCCTCGTGCAAGGCGAGGAACAGGCCGTCCTGGCCGTTTTCCGTGACATCGACCGTGTAGCTCGCCTCCGTCAACCCCTTCCGGAGGTATGACGCCATCTTGGGTTCGTCTTCGACTATCAGTATCCGCATGGTGAGGCAGGCTGTCCGTGATTCCAGCCGGTCAGTGTAACGCCGGAGCGTACGGCAGCGCGCGTGCGTGAAGAATGACCGG
>NZ_BCPP01001141.1:0-2001 GCF_016586125.1 Burkholderia sp. E168m23 | reverse complement strand
GGCCGACCGCGTCGGCTTCCAGCTGCTCGCGGGGGCCGGCTACGACCCGTACGGAATGCCCGGCTTCTTCGAGCGGCTCGACCGCGCGTCGATGGGCGATGCGGGCGTGCCGGCCTATGCGCGCACGCACCCGCTGACCGGGGAGCGGATTGCCGACATGGAGGATCGCGCGCGCCGCGCGCCGTACCGGCAGCCGCGCCAGTCGGCCGAGTACGGGTTCGTGCGGGCACGGCTGCGCGTCCTGCAGAACCGGGCGCCGACCGACATCGCGGCCGAGGCGCGCCGGATGCAGCTCGAGCTCGACGATCACACGGCGCCGAACGTCGCGGCGAACTGGTACGGCATCGCGCTCGCGAATACGCTGCTCGGCCAGTACGACGCGGCCGACAACGCGCTCGCGTCGGCCCGCGCTGCATTCGATGCGCGCGAGCGCCGCGAGGACGACCCGGCGACCAGCTCGCCGAGTCTCGACGTGCTGGCCGCCGACATTGCCCGCCGCGCGGGCCGGACCGACGACGCGGTGCGGCTCTCGGCGCTCGCGCAGCGGCGCTGGCCGGCGTCGCACGCGGCGATCGTCGCGCACCTGCAGGCGCTGATCGCCGCGCGCCGCTTCGCCGAAGCGCAAACCCTCGCACGGGCGCAGGCGAAGGCCGACCCCGAACAGCCGGACTGGTGGGATTACCTCGCGAAGTCGAGCGACGGCAAGGGCGACGTGCTCGCGCGGCGCCGGGCGCTGGCGGAGAAGCTGGCGCTCGATGGAGCGTGGCCGTCGGCGATCCGGCAACTGAAAGAGGCGCGCGACGCGAAGGACGTGTCGTTCTACGAGCAGTCGATCATCGGCGCGCGGCTGCTGGAATTCGAGGCGCGCTACAAGGAAGAGCGCGACGACGAGAAGAACGGCCGCGGGTAGCGGCCGGCGCGCGGCGAACGCAGCCGGCGCCGCGGCGGGTCAGTGGCCGCTGTCGGCCGCGTCGCGTGCGTGGCGCGCCGGGCTGGCGACGTAGCCGAACCGGCCCGGCACGTCGGCGCACGCGATACTGCCGAGCGGCAGCGTGCGGCCGTCGCGCCAGCGCAGCACCGGCGGCTCCGCGTCGAAATCCGCGTGATCGGCGAACAGCCCGAGGTCGTGATCGTGCAGCGCCGCGATGCGCGCAGGCGTGCCGGCCTCGCGAAACAGCACGCCGCCGCCGTCGTCGAGCCAGGCCGCATCCGGTTCGAACGGGGCGCCGGTCTGGTCGGTGAGCGCAAGCTGCCCGTCGCGCTCGGCGAGCCGCACGACCCACGGCGTATAGGCGAGCTCGACGTACACGCGCTGCGGCCCGTTCTGGAAGAACCACCGACCTTGCGCGTCGCAGGCGTAGTTGCGGCCGATGAATGCGTTCAGCGCCTCATGCCGGATCGGCGAGCCGAGCTCGCCGGCCGCCTGCGCGGCGTCGTCGCGCAGCCGCCATGTGCCGCGCCGGTCGAGCAGCAGCCAGCCGGTGCAATCCGGCACGTTCGGCCATTTGGCGAGCGCCTGCCTGACGATGTCATCCATGGTCGACGAATTTCGAGCAATAGCCGAACACCCGCGCCGACAGCCAGTCGAGGCGGCCGGGGAACGGCCCGGTCATGAAGCCCGCGTGGCCGCCGTGCGCGGGCTGGTCGAGCTCGACGGCCGGCGACACGTCGGCCGGGCCCGGCAGCGCCGACTCGGGCAGGAACGGGTCGTTGCGGGCGTTGAGGATCAGCGTGGGTACGTCGATCGCGCGCAGCAGCGGCCGCGTGGTTGCCTTCGTCCAGTAGTCGTCGGCGTTCGCGAAACCGTGCAGCGGCGCGGTCACGACCTCGTCGAAGTCGCGCATCGTCACGGCCCGCAGCATCGCGTCGCGGTCGAACAGCCCCGGGTACTGTTCGAGTTTCGCGAGCCCCTTGCGCTTGAGCGTCTTCAGGAAGCTGCGCGTGTAGACCATCGCGAACCCCTGCGACAGCGCGCGGCCGCCCGCGTGCACGTCGATCGGC
>NZ_BCPP01001140.1:0-2002 GCF_016586125.1 Burkholderia sp. E168m23 | reverse complement strand
TCGCGCAAGCGGCTTCCGAGCAATCGATCGTTCTGCTGAAGAACGACGGCAACCAGTTGCCGCTCGTCGCGTCGGCACTGTCGCGGATCGCCGTGATCGGCGGCCATGCGGATGCAGCCGTGCTGTCCGGCGGCGGCTCGGGTAACACGCGCGACCCCGTATCCGGTTCGTTCGCCGGCTGCGGAGGCCTGACGTTCGGATCGTCGACCGGCTGCAGCTGGTGGCGCAATCCATGGCTCAAGGTCGACGTGCCGATCGTCGCGGCGATCCGCGCGCTGGCGCCGGCCGCGCAGGTCACGTATGCGGGCAACAGCGACCAGCAGTCGCCGTTCCGCGCGTACACGCAGCAGGAGATCGACCAGGCCGCGGCGCTCGCGGGCCGCTCGGATGTCGCGATCGTCGTGGTCGCGCAGCCGGCCGGCGAGGATTTCGGCGACCTGCAGAGCCTGAGCCTCGCGAACCCGTCGAACCAGGATGCGCTCGTCGAGGCCGTCGCGCGCGCGAATCCGCATACGGTCGTGGTCGTCCAGAGCGGCAATCCGGTGCTGATGCCGTGGAAGGACAACGTGTCGGCCATCGTCGAGGCGTGGTATCCGGGCGAAGCCGGCGGCAAGGCGATCGCGAACGTGCTGTTCGGCGCGGTCAATCCGTCGGGCAAGCTGCCCGTGACTTTCCCGGCGCGCGATCAGGACTCGCCGACGTGGGGGCAAAACGGCGCGTTCGACAACGACCCGGTGTACGCGGAAAAGCTGGACATGGGCTACCGCTGGTATGACGCGCGCAACATCAAGCCGATGTTCGAGTTCGGCTACGGCCTGTCGTATACGCACTTCGCGTATTCGGGTCTGTCGGTGTCGAAGCAATGGGACGGCTCGCTGAGCGTCGCGTTCACCGTACGCAACGACGGGCGCGTGGCCGGCGCGGAAACGCCGCAGGTCTATCTCGGCGTGCCGTACAAGGACGAGCCGCCGAAGCGGCTGGTCGGCTGGGAAAAGATCCGGCTGAATCCGGGCGAGGCACGGCGGGTGCGCGTGACCGTGTCGCCGCGGATGCAGAGCGTCTGGGATACGTCGCGCAACGGCTGGCGGGTCGTCTCGGGCGGGACCGTGTACGTCGGCGCGTCGTCGCGCGATATCCGCTTGCAAGGCCATTGAGCGAGCGGCGATGAAGCGACCGGGGGCGCCGCGCATCGCATGCGCGGCGCCCCCGCGCCCACCACCACTGTGCTGAAGCGCGTTACCTGAACAGCAGCGCCAGCACCGTCACGAGCGCCGCGATCGTGACGATGCCCGCCGCCACACCCGCCAGATGCGCGGCAATCACCACGCCGGCCGGCAATCGCGACGCGATGCCGGCCATCACGCGCGACCCGCGTCCAGCGTGTCGAGCAACGGCCTCGCCAGATGCAGGACCTGGTACACGGTGCCCGCGCCGCCGTCGTCCGGTTCATGTTCCGTCACGAGCGCACGCGTCAAGCGCCAACGCAGCGGATCGAGACTGACGGCCGCCGCGACCACGCCCTGCCGAGCCGCCGCTTCGCGATTGCGTGCGATCTCCCGCGCCAGTGCCGCATCGAGATCGGCGTCCGCCGGAATCTCGATCGTTTCAAGACGCGCGAAACGTCCCGTCGACGCACTGCCCTTGCGCGCGTCGAGCGCAACTTGCGTGTCGATCGGCGCGCGACCGAAGCTGTCCGTCACGACCCGATAGCGGCCATCCGTCACGAACCGCGCGAACGCCTGTTCGTTGCGCCACAGGTAGAACGACGCATAGCCGTTTTCCGTCGCGCCGTGACGGCCGGCCTCGCGCAACAGGAATCCCTTGAACAGCAGGTCGGGCGTGTCGTCCCACAGCCGGCCGCGCTCGCGCACGCGATTGCGGATGATGTCGAGGTCGTAGTCCGCCGGCAGGCGGTGCACGTAGTACGCGGTCAGCATGATCGACTCCTGGCGAAAGAAACGGACGGCATTCCGGACGGCATGGACGCAGCGTAGAAGACCTT
>NZ_BCPP01001139.1:0-2008 GCF_016586125.1 Burkholderia sp. E168m23 | reverse complement strand
CCCCCTCCCATCAGCAACAGCCCGCCTGCATGGATGTGATCGAAGCGTGGATACGGCTGGCCTACCTGCAGCGGCACGTCGAGCGCTTCGCTCGGCATCCGGAACATCACCGACGTCCGGGCCTTTGCTATTGCCAGTTCATTCGACGCAAGCCATGCCCCGTCCATCCGCGAGAAAGCGACCAAATGCGCACCCGTATCGAGAATGGCAAACACGGCATCGAGTCCCGCGTCCCGCGCCGCAGCACGCCCCTGGGCCACAATACGGTCCGCCCGCTCCAGCGTGAGCTCAGGCATTTTGCGTCCACTCCGTCTCTTGCCACTGCTTCGCCGCGTCAATCGTCGCAAACGGGCGCATGGTTCGATACAAATGCGTATCGGCCGGAATGATCTCGACCATGGCGTCGATCATCTCCTTGGGGTCGGCCTGGTTCATCAGGCTGTCGCCGAAATCCGGCATCGGCACAACGGCGGAATCGGCGTCGTACCACTGCACGTAGCTCTCGGCGCCGGTGTCGTTGAATCCGGTGCCGAAAACGCCCGGATTCACGGTCGCGACCTTGACGCCAAAGGGTTCGAGTTCCGCTTTCATCGACCCGGCGATGGCCTCGATCGCATGCTTGGTCGCGCAGTAGGCACCGACAAACGGGACAACCAGAATGCCCCCCATCGACGAGGTCCATACGACTTTTCCGGACCTGCGCCCCACCATCTTCGGCACGATCGCCTGCACCAGTTGAAGATGGCCGAAAACGTTGATTTCGAAGGACTCCCGAACGCGTTGCATCGGGATGTCGACGATCGATCCGCCTTCCATGACGCCGGCGTTCAGCACCAGGACGTCGGGATCGAACGAGCCCGCGTGAGCGATGTCGATCGCGTCGAGCAGATTCAGCTTGATCACTTCCAGCACCACACCGGCCTCGGCTGCATCCGCACGCAGGCCGCGAACCTGCGGCCACGTCTCGGCCGTCGCGACGACCTGATGGCCGAGGCGCGCAAGTTCGATTGCCGCACCCCGACCAAAGCCTGAACTGGCACCCGTGATCAATATCTTTCGAGACATCTGGCGCTCCTTGACTGAAGTAGTTGCACCCAGTGTAGGGAGCCCCTAGTATCAAAACAAGATCACCAATGCTTGATGACATGATGAGAGTTACTCACCAATCAAGGAACGTCGATTTTTTCTCTTTCACCGTGTTCCTGGCGGTTGCGGCACGACGAAGCTTTCGCGGCGCAGCGACCGAACTCGAGATCACGCCGTCGGCGGTCAGTCATTCGGTGAAAGCGCTCGAGCGGCGTCTGGGCGTCCGGCTCCTGAATCGAACGACTCGCAGCACCTCGCTCACCGAGGCCGGCGAGCGTCTGGCAGCCAAACTCCGGCCGGCGGTTTCGATCATCGACGAAGCGATGCGCGAAGTCGACGATCTACGCTCGGCTCCCAGCGGAACCGTGCGCATCAACGCAAGCGAAGGCGCCATTCGCCTCATCCTGCGCCCCGTCCTGGCGCGCTTCCTGAAGTCGTATCCGGAAGTGCATCTCGACATCGTGAGCGACGGCCGCCTCACTGACATCGTTGCAGCGGGATTCGACGCGGGCATTCGGCTGGCCGAGGCCGTGCCGCAGGACATGGTGGCCATTCCGCTCATGGGCAACGTTCGTTTCGCAGCAGTCGCGTCGCCCGCGTATTTCGCTGCACATGGACGCCCCGCTACGCCGCACGATCTTTATCGACACGACTGTATTCGCTTTCGCTTCGAGAGCGGTTCGATCTACCAGTGGGAATTCGAGCGGCGCGGTGTCAGCGAGACCATCGATGTCTCGGGTTCGCTTACCTTGACGGACCAACCGCTGATGGTCGACGCCGCCATGGACGGCATCGGCATCGCTTTCGTCCCCGACCACCTCGTCATCGAGCCCTTGCGTGACGGACGCCTCGAACGCGTTCTTGACGACTGGTGCGCCCCTTTTCCGGGGCTATGTCTTTACTATCCCGGCCATCGCCATGT
>NZ_BCPP01001138.1:0-2012 GCF_016586125.1 Burkholderia sp. E168m23 | reverse complement strand
TCAAGATCGGCATCGCGCTCGGCGGCGGCGCCGCGCGCGGGTTCTCGCACATCGGCGTGCTGAAGGCGCTCGAGGCGCGCGGCATTCCGATCGAGATCGTCGCCGGGACGAGCGCGGGCTCGGTGGTCGGCGCGCTCTACGCGTCGGGCATGAACGCGCTGCAGATCAACAAGATCGCCCTCGACATGGACCAGGCATCGATCAGCGACTGGGCGCTGCCGTTTCGCTCGCGCGGCCTGCTGCAAGGCGTCGCGCTGCAAAACTTCCTGAACAAGACGCTCAACAACCGGCCGATCGAGAAGATGGCGAAGCCGCTCGGCATCGTCGCGACGGACCTGCAAAGCGGCCAGCCGATCCTGTTCCAGCAAGGCAACACGGGGCTCGCGGTGCGCGCGTCGTGCAGCGTGCCGTCGGTGTTCGAGCCGGTGAAGATCGGCAATCGCGAATATGTGGACGGCGGCCTGGTGAGCCCGGTGCCGGCGTCGTTCGCGCGCAAGATGGGCGCGAGCTTCGTGATCGCGGTCGACATCTCCGCCCGGCCGGACGGCGCGGCGACCAACAACCCGATCGAGATGCTGCTGCAGACCTTCACGATCATGGGCCAGACGATCAAGACCTACGAGCTCGACAAATATGCGGACGTCGTGATTCGCCCGAACCTGGCGGCGATGGGCGGCAGCGACTTCAACCAGCGCAACGCGGCGATCCTCGCGGGCGAGGAAGCGGTCGCGCGCATCATGCCGGAACTGCAGCGCAAGCTCGCGGCGGCGCGGGGCGTGACTGCCGCCGCGTAAGCCGCGATGGGCGGGAGGCCGCGGCACGCGCCGCCTCCCGGTGGCCGACGGAACGACTTACGCCTCGCCGTCGGCGCCAGCCTCAAAACAAAAAACCCTGCCGCCTTTCGGTGACAGGGTTTTTTATCGTCCGGCCTGACCGACCGGCAAACGTCAGTTGTTGCCGTTCGCCGAATCGTCGCCGATCGTCGCGCGCACGCGGCGCAGGTCTTCGGGCTTCATCGGGAATTCCGATTCGATCCGGCGCGCGCCGGTGAAACGCTTTTCCCAGTAGCCGCTGTCGAGATCGTCGACGCGGACGGTGCTGCCCGTCGACGGCGAGTGCACGAACTTGTTGTCGCCGATATAGATGCCGACGTGCGAGAACGTGCGGCGCATCGTGTTGAAGAACACGAGATCGCCCGGCTTCAGGTTGCTCATGCTCACCTTCTCGCCGACGCGGCTCATTTCTTCCGCGCGACGCGGCAGCGACATGCCGAGCGTGTCCTGGAACACGTAGCGCACGAAGCCGCTGCAGTCGAGGCCCGAATCCGGCGAGTTGCCGCCCCAGCGATACCGCACGCCGATCATGTTCAGCGCGCCGACGACCACGTCGCCCGCCTTGCCCGCCATGCCGGCAAGGAACGACTTCGCGCCGCCGCTCGACGGCTGCGCGCTGGTCTGCTGGAGGGAGGAACCCGACCCGATCTGAGTCGAATTGGTGACATTCTGGTTAAAACTGCTGACTTCGTCGGCGAATGCGCCGGGTGCTGCTGCGAACAGGGCGCCGATGAACAGCCCGGCGATGGTGCGCGCGCATGCCTGGGTCAGGGATCGATGCTGCATTGGTCGATGGAATGTGCTTAAAAATCAGCTGATTGGCGGAAAATTTCGGTCGATACTAGCCAGCGCGTAATCGTTTGTCAAAACAAATTAATAAATACAATCGAGATGGTCAGACCATTGGACGCCTATCACGCTTTCCAGACCGCTTTCAACAGCTTTTGTGTGTAAGGATGTGACGGTCTGGTGAAGACGTCGGCCACGTCCCCCGACTCGACGACGGCGCCGTCCTGCATCACCGCGACGCGGTGCGCCATCGCACCGATCACCTCCAGGTCGTGGCTGATGAACACATAGCCGAGGTTGTATTTCTGTTGCAAATTCGCGAGCAGCTTCAGCACCTGCTGCTGGATCGACACGTCGAGCGCCGACGTCGGCTCGTCGAGGATCAGGATG
>NZ_BCPP01001137.1:0-2014 GCF_016586125.1 Burkholderia sp. E168m23 | reverse complement strand
GGCGTCAAACGTGCCGTCCGGCGTCGCTTCGACGGACAGCGTCAGGTCGAATTTCGCGGACGGCGTGCCGGACGGCAGCAACGCGGCCGACGCCGCGCCGAGGGGCGGCAGCGCGCGGCGTTCGCCGTACGCGGCCATCACCTGGAACAGCGGATGGTGGCTGGCGCTGCGCGGCACGCCGAGCGCGTCGACCACCTGCTCGAACGGCACGTCCTGGTGCATCTGCGCGTCGACGAGTGCGCGCTGCGTACGCGCGACCAGCGATGAAAAGTCGCCGTGCGCGGGCACGTCGACGTCGATCGCGAGCGTGTTGACGAAGAAGCCGATCAGGCCGGCGACCTCCGCGCGCTCGCGGTTCGCGGCCGGCACGCCGACGCAGATCCGTGCGTCGCCGGTCGCGCGCGCCAGCAGCGCATCGAGCGCGGCGAGCAGCACCGCGAACGGCGTCGCGCCGGATGCGGCCGCGAATGCGCGCAACTGCGCACCGATGCGCGCGTCGAGCGAAAACACATGACGCGCGCCGCGCGCACTGCGACGGGCCGGCCGCGCGGTTGCGCCCGGCAGCGTCAGCACGCCGCGCTGCGGATCGAGCCGTTCGCGCCAGAACGCGAGCTGACGGTCGCGCTCGCCGGCATCGAGCCAGCGGCGCTGCCACAGCGCGTAGTCGGCGTACTGGATCGGCAGCGGCGCGAGCGGCACCGGCCGGTCGGACGCATACGCGCGATAGAACGCCGCGAGTTCTTCCAGCATCACGCCCGACGACCAGCCGTCCGACACGATGTGATGGACGGTCAGTGCGAGCCAGTGATGCGTCGCGTCGAAGCGGACCAGATGCGCGCGCACCAGCGGCGCCGTGCCGAGATCGAACGGTTCGGCCTCGTCGGCCGTCGCGACGGCTTCCGCACGCGCTGCGCGCTGCGCGTCCGGCAACGCTTCGAGATCGGTTTCGCGCCACGGGCAGCGCAACGGCGCATGGATCGTCTGCGCGACGCCGTCCTGCGCTTCGTCGAAGGTCGTGCGCAGCGCCTCATGGCGCGCGATCAGCGCATCGCACGCGAGACGCAGCGCATGCCCGTCGAGCGGGCCCGTCAGCGCGAGGCGCTCGGTGATGTGATACGCGTCCGGCGCATCGATCAGCCGCGCGTGCAGCCACAGCCGCGTCTGCGCGAACGATGCCGGCACGCGGTCGCTGCGCGGCGTGCGCGGCGGGATCGGCAGCACGCGGAAGTCGATGCCGGCCGCGCCGAGCTTGTCGATGAAGACCGCGCGCTGCGCGTCGGGCAGTTGCGCGAAACGCGTCGCGAGCGCCAGCCAGTCGGGTTGAACCTTCGTCATCCGTCGTCCTTATTGGGTTTCCAGTTCGCCGAGCAGCGCGTCGATCGCGCTCGCCGCATCGGTCGCGCCGCGTGCCGCGCAGGCCGCGTCGATCGCTTCCGCGCAGCGCGCCAGCGTGCGCGTGTCGAACAGCGTGCGCAGCGGCAGCGCGAGCCCCCAGTGCAGGTTGGCCTGCGCGTGGGCCTGCGTCGCGAGCAGCGAGTGGCCGCCGAGCAGGAAGAAATCGCCGTCGCGGCCGATCGCGTCCACGTGCAGCACGCGTTGCCAGATGTCGGCGAGCGCGCGTTCGGTGTCCGTCGCGAGTTCGACGGCTGCGGTTGCTTCACGCACCGGCGCGGGCAGCGCATGGCGGTCGCACTTGCCGTTCGGCGTGACGGGCAACGCGTCGAGCTCGATCAGCTGCGACGGCACCATGTACGCCGGCAGTTGCGCGCGCAGTGCGTCGAGCAGCGCCGCACGGTCGAGCGGGCCGGCGTCGCCACGGGCGACATAGCCGATCAGTTGCTCGTCGCGCACGATCACGACCGCATCGTTGACACCCGGCGCCGCGCGCAGCAGCGCCTCGATCTCGCCCGGCTCGATCCGCTGGCCGCGCAGCTTCACCTGCGTGTCGACGCGGCCGAGGTAGTCGAGCGCGCCGTCCGCGCGCCGTCGTGCGAGGTCGCCGGTGCGGTACATG
>NZ_BCPP01001136.1:0-2023 GCF_016586125.1 Burkholderia sp. E168m23 | reverse complement strand
CCTCGCGCTCGTCCTGCGGCGCGAACGATGCGTGGCCGCCTTCGCTGCCGAGCGCGATCCAGCGGTCATCGGCCGGAATCAGCCCCGACACGCCGAGCCCGGTACCGGGCCCGAGCAGGCCGATCACGCTGTTCTGGCGACGTGCGCCGCCGCCGACCTGCACGCGCTGGGCATCGGTCAGGCCCGGCAGCGCCATCGCGAGCGCGGTGAAGTCGTTGACGACCAGCAGCGTGTCGAAGCCGAGCGCGCGGCGCGTCGCCTCGATCGAGAAACTCCAGTCGTGGTTGGTCATCGTGACCTGGTCGCCGTCGACCGGGTTCGCGATCGCGATCGCCGCGTGGTTCACGCGGCTGATCTTCACATCCTTCAGATACTTGCGGATCGCGTCGGTGATCGTCGGATAGTCGGCGCCGGGATACACGCGGATCTGCGTGATCTCGCCGGGGCCGGTTTCCAGCGCGAAGCGCGCGTTGGTGCCGCCGACGTCCGCGAGCAGGCGCGGGCCGTCGGCATGCTGACCCGCGACGACCGCCTTACTTTGCGCACCAGTAGACATCGAGCTGGGTCCCCTTGTCGTTGGCCAGTTGGGAAATCGCGTTCTTCTGCAGCGACGCGGCCGCGGCGTCGAGCACGTCGCGTTTGCGGGCGCCCGCGATCAGCAGGAACAGCCGGTCGACGCGCTTGAGCGCATCGAGCGAATAGCTCACGCGTGCATGGGGCGCCGCGCCCGGATGCACGGCGACGAACCGCTCGGACGTCGTGATCGCGTGGTCCCATTCGGGTGCGTCGGCGAAGATCGACGCGGTGTGGCCGTCCTCGCCCATGCCGAGCACGGCGACGGTCGGCACGCGGTAGTCGGGGTTCGCGTTCAACGCGGCGACGTGCGCGTCGAGCGTGCTGCGCGTGTCGACGAGCGGCAGGAAGCGGGCAGGGGCCGCCGCGCGCTGCAGCAGCGTGTCGCGCACGAGTTGCGCGTTGCTGGCCGCGTCGTCGTCCGGCACCCAGCGGTCGTCGACCAGCGTGACGTCGACGCCGGCCCAGTCGAGCGCCGCGTGCGACAGCGTATGCAGGAACGGGCGCGGGCTGGTGCCGCCGGACACCGCGAGCGTGGGGCGCGCGGGGCCGGCAAGCGCCGCGCGCAGCGCATCGCCGACGGCGCGCGCGAGCGCTTCGCTTTGCGCTTCCTGGGTGTCGAAAGCGTGGATCTCGATCACATCTCCTCCGGACTGCTTTGTCTGTTCAAATCGTACGAATCGTGAGGCGCGTTGCCGCGTACGGTGGCGTACGCCGCAACGGTTTGCATCAGTTTTCTTCTTCGAGCCAGCAGGTGTCGTGCTGCGCGAGCATCGCGCTCGACGCGGCCGGCCCCCACGTGCCCGCCGCGTACGGCTTCGGCGGCTTGAGCGTGCGCGCCCATTCGTTCAGGATCGGCTCGACCCATTGCCAGGCGGCTTCCTGCTCGTCGCGACGCACGAACAGGGCGAGCCGGCCGTTGATCACGTCGAGCAGCAGGCGCTGGTACGCCTCCATCTGCCCTTCCTTGAAGAACTGGTCGAACGCGAGGTCGAGGTGCACGCTCGCGAGGTTCATCCCTTCGCCCGGCTGTTTCGCGAGGCAGTACAGGCGGATCGTCTCGTTCGGCTGCAGCCGGATCACGAGACGGTTCGAACCGGGGCGCAGCGCGGTCGGCCCGAGCGCCGAATGCGGCACCGGGCGGAAGTTGACGACGATCTCCGCGACGCGGTCGGCCAGACGCTTGCCGGTGCGCAGGAAGAACGGCACGCCGGCCCAGCGCCAGTTCTCGATCTCGACCTTCAGCGCGACGAAGGTTTCGGTCTGGCTGTCGGGCTTCACGCCCGGCTCGGTCGCGTAGGCCGGCACCTGCGCGCCTTTGATCACGCCCGCATGATACTGGCCGCGCACCGCGACCTTGCCGATGTCGCGCGGATCGATCGGCTTCAGCGCGCGCAGCACGCGCAGCTTCTCGTCGCGTACCGAGTCGGAATCCATCGAGTGCGGCGGC
>NZ_BCPP01001135.1:0-2033 GCF_016586125.1 Burkholderia sp. E168m23 | reverse complement strand
GATCATGGACGGCGTCAGCGGCGAGATCGAGGAGCACGGCTACTGGGGATCGATGCGTGACCGGTTCCCGATCTCGCAGACGGACTGGATGAACGCGAACGGCGAGTTGCGCATCGTCGACGGCGATCCGGCGCGCGGCGGCCGTGTGGTCGTACTGGCACACGACAACATCGCGCTGATTCGGTCCGGTCAGGACTGGCGCGCGGCGGAGAGCGACGAGCGCCGACTGTATCTCGAGGAGATCGAGCCGACGTTGCGCAGCGGAATGGAGTTCCTGCGCGACAACGGCAAGGAGGTCGGCTGCTACAGCAACCGCTACGTGCGCTCGATCGATCTCGACGGCAACCTGCTCGACGAGAGTTACAACATCGGCCACTGGCGCTCGCTCGACCGCCTTGAGCGGTGGGCCGAATCCCATCCGACGCACCTGCGGATCTTCGTCACGTTCTTCCGCGTCGTGACCGGGCTGTCGAAACTGCGGCTGTATCACGAAGTTTCCGTCTTCGACGCAAAGCATCAGGTCTACGAATACGTGAACTGCCATCCGCGCACCGGACTGATGCGCGACGCCGTCGCCATCGCGCGCTGAATCCCGCCGGCGCCGCCCAGGCTGGCGGCGCCGCTTACCGAACTGGAGAACGTCGATGGCCATCAAACGCCCGACCCGCGAACAACTGTCCGACATTGCAGCCGGCTTCGGCTTTCATGTCGATGCCCGCCAACTCGCCGAATACGACGATGCGCTGCAGGCGAACTTCGACGCGTACGACGTGATCGACGCGCTGCCCGACCATCTGCCCGTCGTCGCGTATCCGCGCACGCCCGGCTACCGCCCGGAAGGCGACGAGAACCGCTACGGCGCATGGGCGCGCAAGAGCACGATCCACGGTGCCGCCGACGGCAAGCTGCGCGGCAAGGCGGTGGCCGTGAAAGACAACATCTGCGTCGCCGGCGTGCCGATGCGCAATGGCGCGAGCACGTTCGAGGGCTACGTGCCCGATATCGATGCGACCGTCGTCACGCGGGTGCTCGACGCCGGCGCGACGATCGCCGGCAAGGCGACCTGCGAGTACTACTGCTTTTCCGGCGGCTCGCACACGAGCGCGTCGGGGCCGGTACACAATCCGCGCAAGGCCGGACACTCGTCCGGCGGCTCGTCGTCCGGCTGCGGCGCGCTGGTCGCGAGCGGCGAGGTCGACATGGCGCTCGGCGGCGACCAGGGCGGCTCGGTGCGAATCCCGTCCGCCTATTGCGGCATCTACGGGATGAAGCCGACGCACGGGCTCGTGCCGTACACCGGTGCGATGCCGATCGAGGCGACCGTCGATCATCTCGGGCCGATGACGGGCAGCGTGCTCGACAACGCGCTGCTGCTCGATGTCATCGCGGGCGACGACGGGCTCGATCCGCGCCAACGGATGTTGCCGCCGCGCGCCGATTATCTCGGCGCGATCCGCGACGGCATCGCGGGCCTACGGATCGGCATTCTGCGCGAGGCGTTCGGGCTCGCGAATTCGGAGAAAGTGGTCGACGAGGCCGTGCGGGTCGCCGCCCTCCGGTTGCGCAAGCTGGGCGCGAACGTCGACGAAGTGTCGGTGCCGCTGCATGCGGCCGGCACCGCGATCTGGCTGCCGATTGCGGCCGAGGGCGCGACGCAGCAGATGATGAAGGGCAACAGCCACGGTTTCAACTGGGGCGGTCTGTACGTGACCGGCATGATCGATCATCACGCGGGCTGGCGCGAGCGCGCCGACGAGCTGCCGGATACCGTGAAGGTGACGATGCTGCTCGGCGAATATTTCACGAGCCGGTATCGCGGGCGCTACTACGCGAAGTGCCAGAACCTCGCGCGACGCTTGCGGTCGGCTTACGACACGGCGCTGCAATCGTATGACGTATTGCTGATGCCGACCGTCCCGATGCGCGCGTCGGAACTGCCGAAGCCCGACTGTGCGATGTCCGAGTCGCTGACGCGGGCGTTCGAGATGCTCACGAATACCGCGCCGTTCGACGTGTCCGGGCACCCGGCGATG
>NZ_BCPP01001134.1:0-2036 GCF_016586125.1 Burkholderia sp. E168m23 | reverse complement strand
GCGCGTCGAACCACGTGCGCCAGCCGGTCACGTCGGAATCGTGCAGCAACGGCATGTCGAGCAGCGCGGCATCGCCCGTTGCGCGGCGCATCCTGGCCAGTTGCGCGGCGAGCCGCGGATGCGCGACCGGATACAGCCGTTCCGGCATGAACGGGCGGGTTTCCAGCCGACGCCAGTTGCCGCGCCCGTACCGGATCGACAGATCGGCTTCGCCACCGGCGATATCCACGTTGCGCAGTTCGATGCCGAGCTCGATACGCAACGCGGGCGCTTCGCTCTCGAGCGCGGGCTGCCGCTCCAGCAGCCACAGCTGCGCGAACGCGGGCACCACGCTCATCCGCACCAGCCGCGGCGTACGCGGCGAGCGCCACTGATCGGCCGCGCCGTCGATGATCGCGAACGCCTGCTCGATCCGGCCGACGAAGCGTTGCCCGTCCGGCGTCAGGCGCACGCCGCGCGCATGCCGTTCGAACAGCGCCATCCCGAGCCAGTTTTCCACGGCGGCCACGCGTCGGCTGATCGCGCCGTGCGTGACGCCGGAGACGTCGGCGGCCGCGAGAAACGAACCCTCGCGCGCCACCGTGCAGACCGTCTCCAGGCTCGCGAGCGGCGGCCGCGGGCCCGGCACCGGCGCGGCGACCGACAGCCCGCCGGCGACCTGCCGCGCCCGCGCCGGACCGTCGGCAGGCCGCGCGTCCGAGCTGTGAGCCATATTCATATCCGGATGTTGATCTGTGCGCTAGCTTAGCATCTCGCCACGCCGCACCATTGCCGCATGAATACTCTTTCGTCATCGACGTCGCGCGGCGCGCGACAGCCGCTCGTCGCGGCAGCCGCGGTGGCGTTCACGATCGTCTCGTGGGCGTCCGCCTTCCCGTTCATCCGGATCGGCCTGCAGGGCCTCGCGCCGCTGCAGCTCGCGGCGGCGCGCTTCGCGACCGCGGCGGTGCTCGTGATCGCGTGGCTCGCATGGCGGCGGCCGCCGCTGCCGACGAAAGCCGATGCGTGGCGCTTTCTCGCGTGCGGCCTGCTCGGCATCGCACTCTACAACGCGCTGCTCAATACCGGCGAACAGACCGTGTCGGCCGGCGCGGCGAGTTTCATCGTGAACACGCTGCCGATCTTCACCGCGTTGCTGGCCGCCGTGTTTCTGCGCGAGCGCTTCAATCGCTGGGGCTGGCTCGGGTCGCTGGTCAGCCTGGCCGGCATCGCGGTGATCGCGCAAGGGCAGCCCGGCGGCCTCGTCCTCGGCTCCGGAAGCACGCTGATCCTCGGCGCGGCGCTGTGTTCGGCCAGCTATTTCGTGTTGCAGCGGCGGCTGATTCCCGTGTACGGCGCGCTGCCGTGCACCGCGTACACGCTGCTGGCCGGCGCGGTATTGCTCGCGCCCTGGCTGCCCGGCGCGCTCGTGTCGCTCGGCGGCGGGTCGCGCGACACGGCGCTGGCCGTCGTGGTGCTCGGCGTCTTTCCCGCCGCGCTCGGGTACGCGACCTGGACCTTCGCGCTCGGCTACTTCGGCGCGGCGCGCGCGGCCAGCTTTCTCTACCTGACGCCGGCGGTCGCGACGCTGCTGTCGGTGGCGCTGACGGGCGAGCGGCCCGGCATCGCGACGGCGTGCGGCGGCCTGCTGGCGATTGCAGGGGTGATCGTCGTCGCGTTGCGCGGACGGTCGTAGGGTCGAGCTTGCAGTGGATTGCATGGCGATGCTCCGAAAGCACACGCGGGCCGGCCCAACACGCCTCCGTCTTGCCGAACCCGATAAATGGTTCAGCCGGTGCAATCGGCACCCACTCCCGTGGCGTTACCGAACTTGACCGTTAGTTGCATATATACAGCAATCGCGCTTGATGAAGCATGACCTCGAAACCGGATACGCGATTCTCGAGTGACCAAACTGTGCAGACAAATCGACCGAACAGTTCCCGATTGACCGCGCGTCAGTGTCCATGGCTTCGTCGCGGCGACCGGCCGAATAATGGATGCGGCCGTAAGGCCGACGACAGCGAATCGCAACCTGCGGCTCGCCGCAGTGCACG
>NZ_BCPP01001133.1:0-2037 GCF_016586125.1 Burkholderia sp. E168m23 | reverse complement strand
GCCTTCGGCCTGCAGGATCATCCATTCCACGAGATCGACGCCCGTCACGGCCTCGGTCACGCAATGCTCGACCTGCAGCCGCGTGTTCACCTCGAGGAAATAGAATTGCCGCGTGCTCGCGTCGAACACGAATTCGACCGTGCCGGCCGACGCGTAGCCCACCGCGCGCGCGAGCCGCACCGCGCTCGCGTGCAGCGCGTCGCGCTCGGCGGCGCTCAGGTCGGGCGCGGGCGTTTCCTCGATCACCTTCTGGTTACGCCGCTGCACCGAGCAATCGCGTTCGCCGAGCGCGATCGCGCCGCCGCGGCCGTCGCCGAAGATCTGCACTTCGATGTGCCGCGCGTGTTCGACGAACTTCTCGAGATAGACACCCGCATGCGCGAAGTTCGCGGCGCCGAGCCGCACGACGGATTCGAACGCTGCGCCGAGCTGCGCCGCATCGCGGCACAGCGACATGCCGATGCCGCCGCCGCCCGCGGTGCTTTTCAGCATCACCGGATAGCCGATCGCGTCGGCTTCGGCGAGCGCCGTCGCGACGTCGTCGAGCAGCCCGGTGCCGGGCAGCAGCGCGACGCCGTGCGCGGCCGCGAGTTCGCGCGCGGTGTGCTTGAGGCCGAACGCGCGCATGTGATCGCCGCGCGGCCCGATGAAGCGCAGGCCCGCCGCTTCGCACGCGTCGGCGAAGCCAGCGTGCTCGGACAGGAAACCGTAGCCGGGATGCACGGCCTGCGCGCCGGTTTCGCGCGCGGCGGCGAGGATCGCCGCGACGTTCAGATAGCTGTCGGCCGCCGGGGCGGGCCCGACCCGCACGGCTTCATCGGCGAGCGCTACGTGGCGCGCGTCGCGGTCGGCATCCGAATAGATCGCGACCGACGCGATGCCGAGGCGCTTCAGCGTGCGGATCACGCGGCACGCAATTTCGCCGCGGTTCGCGACGAGGACTTTGGCGAATCTCATGTTGCCTCCCGCAGCGAACGTGTCGGCCCGGAGTAGCGCTTCAGCGCGTACTCCGGCCCCATGCAAAGCAAGCGAGCGTGGAGGCCGTTCATTCCGCCTCCCAGATCATGAGGCGCACGGGCGTCGGGTTGTAGCCGTTGCACGGATTGTTGAGTTGCGGGCAGTTCGAGATCAGCACCGTGACGTCCATCTCCGCACGCATCTCGACGTACTTGCCGGGCGCCGAGATGCCGTCCTCGAACGTGAGCCCGCCGAGCGGCGTGACGGGCACGTTCATGAAGAAGTTGACGTTGCCGACCAGGTCGCGCTTGGTAAGCCGCGCGCCGGCGCCGCACGTGCAGTGCGAGATCGCGTTGAGGAAGCTGTCGCGGCAGTTGTGCATGTAGCGCTTGTCGAGCGCATAGCGCACCGTGTTGCTCTCGGCCGCGCACGCGCCGCCGAGCGTGTCGTGACGGCCGCACGTATCGGCGACGATCGTCGCCATCGGGTTGCCGCGGCTCGACATGAGCACGCTGCCGGCGCTCAGGTACAGGTTGCGCTGCGAGCGGATCGTGTCCTGCGCGCTGTAGCGCTCTTCGGGATCGTCGGTGCGGTAGAACAGCGTGTCGACGGCCTGGTTGCCTTCGAGGTCGAGAATGCGGAAGGTCTGCCCGCGCTTCAGGTCGTGCAGCCACGGGTCGCCCGCGCTCAGCGTGACGTCGTGGATCGCGTCGCGCGGGTCGAGACGGCTTTCGATGATCGGCATGGTCTCGCTCCTCATGCGAACAGACGGTCGGTGTTGGCGAAGCCGCGCATGTTCTCCGCGCATGCGCGCCGGCACGGGTCGTCGTCGGGCGCCGCGCCGTCGGCCGGATACGCGCGGTACGCGATCAGCTTCACGGCTTTCGGCGCATAGTCCGGGCGCGGATCGAGCGGATGCGGCGCGGTCGAGAACGCCGCGAGCGTGTTCATCTCGAAGCGCAGGTCGAACGCGCTGCCGGCCGGCGAATGTCCGGCGACGAACTCGAGCGCGCCGTCGTCGCGTGCATCCAGCTTGCTGAAGAAGTTGACGTTCGCGGCGAGGTCGCGCGCCGACAGTCC
>NZ_BCPP01001132.1:0-2052 GCF_016586125.1 Burkholderia sp. E168m23 | reverse complement strand
CTGGCGCGCAGCCGATGCCTACAAGACGAAGGAAGATTCGCAGAAGCCGAAGTTCTACTGCGTATCGATGCTGCCGTACCCGTCCGGCAAGCTGCACATGGGTCACGTGCGCAACTACACGATCAACGACGTGATGTACCGCTATCTGCGGATGAACGGCTACAACACGCTGATGCCGATGGGCTGGGACGCGTTCGGGATGCCGGCCGAGAACGCCGCGATGGCGAACGGCGTGCCGCCCGCGAAGTGGACCTACGACAACATCGACTACATGAAGGGCCAGATGCAGTCGATGGGTCTCGCGATCGACTGGTCGCGCGAAATCGCGACGTGCAAGCCCGACTACTACAAGTGGAACCAGTGGCTGTTCCTGAAGATGCTCGAGAAGGGCATCGCGTACAAGAAGACGGGCACCGTGAACTGGGACCCGGTCGACCAGACCGTGCTCGCGAACGAGCAGGTGATCGACGGCCGCGGCTGGCGCTCGGGCGCGCTCGTCGAGAAGCGCGAGATCCCGATGTACTACCTGCGCATCACGCAGTACGCGGATGAGCTGCTGAACGATCTCGACGGCCTCGGCTGGCCCGAGCGCGTGAAGATCATGCAGCAGAACTGGATCGGCAAGAGCTTCGGCGTGAACTTCGGCTTCCCGTACGAACTCGACGGCGAGCAGAAGCTGCTGCGCGTGTTCACGACGCGCGCCGACACGATCATGGGCGTCACGTTCTGCGCGATCGCGGCCGAGCACCCGCTCGCCACGCGCCTCGCGCAGGACAAGCCGGAACTGCTCGCGTTCATCGAGGAATGCAAGCGCGGCGGCGTCGCCGAAGCTGACGTCGCGACGATGGAGAAGAAGGGCGTCGCGACCGGCTTCTCGGTCAAGCACCCGTTGACCGGCGAGCCGGTCGAGGTGTGGATCGGCAACTACGTGCTGATGAGCTATGGCGAAGGCGCGGTGATGGGCGTGCCGGGCCACGACGAGCGCGATTTCGCGTTTGCGAAGAAATACGACCTGCCGATCAAGCAGGTGATCGCGAGCGAAGGGCAGACGTACTCGCTCGACGCATGGCAGGAGTGGTACGGCGACAAGGAAACCGCGGTCTGCGTGAACAGCGGCAAGTACGACGGCCTGCGCTACGCGGAAGCGGTCGACGCGGTCGCGGCCGACCTGAAGGCCGGCGGCTTCGGCGACAAGCAGGTCACGTGGCGCCTGCGCGACTGGGGCGTGTCGCGCCAGCGCTACTGGGGCACGCCGATCCCGATCATCCACTGCCCGTCGTGCGGCGACGTGCCGGTGCCGGAGCAGGATCTGCCGGTCGTGCTGCCGGAAGACCTCGTGCCGGACGGCTCGGGCAACCCGCTCGCGAAGTCGGAAGCGTTCCTGAACTGCACGTGCCCGAAGTGTGGCGCGGCCGCGAAGCGCGAAACCGACACGATGGACACCTTCGTCGATTCGTCGTGGTACTTCTCGCGCTACACGGCGCCGGACGCCGAGACGATGGTCGACGCGCGCACCGACTACTGGATGCCGATGGATCAGTACATCGGCGGCATCGAGCACGCGATCCTGCACCTGCTGTATTCGCGCTTCTGGACCAAGGTGATGCGCGACCTCGGCCTCGTGAAGTTCGGCGAGCCGGCGAAGAACCTGCTCACGCAGGGGATGGTGCTGAACGAGACGTACTACCGCGAGGACGCGGCGGGCAAGAAGACCTGGTACAACCCGCTCGACGTGACGGTGACGCACGACGACAAGGGCCGCCCGGTCGGCGCGACGCTGAATGCGGACGGCCAGCCGGTCGTGCTCGGCGGCATCGAGAAGATGTCGAAGTCGAAGAACAACGGCGTCGATCCGCAACTGCTGATCGACCAGTACGGCGCCGATACCGCGCGTCTGTTCACGATGTTCGCCGCACCGCCCGAGCAGCAGCTCGAGTGGTCGGGCGCGGGCGTCGAGGGCGCGAGCCGCTTCCTGCGCCGCGTGTGGAGCTTCGGCTACGGCAACCGCGAAGCGCTCGCCGCGCGCGCCGGTTTCGACGCCGCGACGCTCGG
>NZ_BCPP01001131.1:0-2054 GCF_016586125.1 Burkholderia sp. E168m23 | reverse complement strand
GTTGAACACCAGCAAGGTACGCCGCCCGGTGGCGGCACGTACCCAGCGCAGCAAGAAACGGTTGGCGTCGCTGGCCGTCATCGCGAACTGCCATTTCGGCAGACCGAAATGCCGAGCCAGCAATTCACCCACGACGGATGCGTCCTCGTTGGGCAGCATGGTGGTGAGGCCCTGCCGTGCCTGGGTCGCCAGTGCCTCGGTCACGACGGCGGGCGAATGGCCGAACATGGCGCCCGTGTCACCCAGGCAGAAGTCGGCCAGCGTGTGACCGTCCACATCGGTGAGTTGTGCCCCCTGGGCCTGGGCCACGTGCAGCGCGAAAGGCGTCGACCAGTCGTTCATCCAGTGCAGCGGCACGCCGAACATCAGCTGCGGCGCGGCGCGTGCGGACATCACCTGCGACTTCGGGTTGCGTTGCGCGTACTCGGCGCGCTCATGGGCGAGCAAGGCCTGTACGCGTTCGTGCTCGATGCCGGTATGTGGAAGCGTGTGGTTCATGACGGACTCCTCAAACCAGCAGTAACAGGTGCTCTCGTTCCCACGAACTGATCACCCGGTTGTAGGTGGAAAATTCCAGTTCCTTCACCGCGCAGAACGCGTCGACGAAGGTTTCGCCCAGTACCTCCTTCATCGCATCGCAGGCACGCATGGCCTCGATGGCGTTTTCGAGATGGCGCGGCAGTTCGTGGGCGACGTTCCACGCGCTGCCTTCGGTGGGCTCGCTGGGGTGCAGCCGGTCGCGCATGCCGATGTAGCCGCAGGCCAGCGTGGCGGCCATGGCCAGATAGGGATTGGCGTCGACGCCGGGCACGCGGTTTTCAACCCGGCGGGCGCCGGGGCCGGACTTGGGGACGCGGATACCGCAAGTGCGGTTGTCCTGGCCCCAGCGCACGTTGATGGGTGCCGACATGTAGGGCGCCAGCCGCCGGTATGAATTGACGTAGGGCGCCAGCATCGGCATCACCTGCGGGATGTAGGTTTGCAGTCCGCCGATGAAGTGGTGGAAGTGTTCGCTGGCGGTGCCGTCGGTATTGCTGAAGATGTTGCGGCCTTCGCCGTCGTTGATGCTCTGATGAATGTGCATCGCGCTGCCGGGTTCGCCCTCCATGGGTTTGGCCATGAAAGTGGCAAATACGCCGTGACGCAGCGCCGTCTCGCGCACCGTGCGCTTGAACAGGAAAACGCGGTCGGCCAGGTCGAGCGGTTCGCCGTGGCTGAAGTTGATCTCCATCTGCCCCGGGCCGGCCTCGTGGATAAGCGTTTCCACGCCTAGCTGGTGCTGGTCGCAGAAGGCGGACAGTTCCATGAAGAAGGGATCGAAATCGTTCACCGCGTCGATGGAGTAGCTCTGCCGCCCCACCTCGGGCTTTCCGGTGCGCCCCAGCGGCGGCTGCAGCGGCTCGTGCGGGTTCTGATTGCGCGCCACCAGGTAGAACTCCATCTCGGGTGCCACGACGGGCTGCCAGCCGCGTGCTTCGTACAGCGCCAGCACGCGGCGTAGTACGGCGCGGGGCGACAGTTGCACCGGCTGGCCGTCCCATTCCAGGCAGTCGTGGATGACCACGGCCACCGGTTCGGCTGCCCAGGGCACGATGCGCACGGTGGCGGCGTCGGGCTTGCAGACCATGTCGGGGTCGGTGTCGCCGACGAAGGGGCTGTTGTCGGGCTGTTGCCCGTTCACGGTGTTGAGCAGCACGCTCTTGGGGATGCGCATCTCGCCCGACGCCGTGAACAGATCGCGCGGCAGGATCTTGCCGCGCGCGATGCCCGTCATGTCGGGGATGACACACTCCACCTCGCGGATGCGGTGCCGGGTCAGGAAGTCGCTCAAAGCGTCGTTCATCGCATGTCACTCATGATGTGATCACAACATTGTGTGTTTATCGATGATATCTCGAAAATAATCATGTTTGTGATCACAAATTCATCCCAATGAACTACAGGACAACTCGCGACAGCGCGAACACCTCCGGTCGCAGGTCCATGAGCATCCCTTGGGTACGGTTGTGCTGACCGACCCTCTCCAGCCGTTTTCAGCGTCGAATAGCAAATGG
>NZ_BCPP01001130.1:0-2055 GCF_016586125.1 Burkholderia sp. E168m23 | reverse complement strand
GCGCGGCGCTGATCGTCGCGGGGCTGGTCGGCCTGAAGCTGTCGTCGGCCGCCTGACGACGGGATGCCGGGCGCGCATGCGCCCGGGCGCCATCCCGCACTGCGGAATTGCGCCGGCCGCCCGCCCAGCCTGTCTATAATGGAACGCATTCGGGCCTGAATCCCGTCGTGCTTCGCGCGGCACGCGGTGCCGGTCGCCACGCGCCGCGCGGCCAGTCTGTCCGACCCGATCCGGTCAATCGGCAAAACGCACGGAAAGTGCAAGGAGAGGGCCATGATCGAAGCCATTTCGCTCGGCGCGGGGCTCGCGTGGGCGAGCGGCCTGCGCCTGTACCTGACGGTCCTGATCGCCGGCGTGCTGGCGCGGTTCGGCTGGCTCCATCTGCCCGACACGCTGGCCGTGCTGATGTCGCCGTGGGTCATCGGCGCCGCGGCCGTGCTCACCGTAACCGAATTCCTTGCCGACAAGATCCCCGCGTTCGACTCGCTGTGGGATGCCGTGCATACCTTCATCCGCATTCCGGCCGGCGCCGTGCTCGCGGCCGGCGCGCTCGGCCATGCCGACCCGACCATGCTGGCGGTCGCGGGGCTCGCCGGCGGCTCGCTCGCCGGCGCCGCGCACGTGGCGAAGGCCGGCACGCGCGCGCTGATCAACCTGTCTCCCGAACCGATTTCGAACTGGGTCGCGTCGTCGACCGAGGACGGTCTCGTGGTCGGCGGGCTCGTCCTCGCGTTCTTCGTTCCGCTCGCGTTCCTCGTGCTGCTCGCTGCGTTCATCGCGGCGTCGGCGTGGGCGCTGCCGCGGCTGTGGCGCGGCGTGTCGGGTGGTTTTCGCGGAATGGCGAACCACATGGTGTCGCGGCTCAACTCGATCGGAGGGAAACGCGATTGAAGGGGCCGCAACACGCGGCGCAGCCGCCGGCCGGCCAACCCGGCCATGACGGGCGCGCGCATGCCGGCCGCTTCGGCCTGCGCGACCTGATCCACCAGGCCGCCCGGATGACCGCGCGCGACTGGCGCGCGGGCGAACTGACGCTGCTGGTCCTCGCGCTGGTGCTCGCGGTCGCGGCGCTGACGAGCGTCGGCTTTCTCGCCGACCGCCTGCGCCAGGGGCTCGAGCGCGACGCGCGCCAGATGCTCGGCGCCGATTTCGTCGTGCGTGCCGATCGCCCCGTCGATCCGTCGTTCGACCGGCAGGCCCGCGCGCTGGGCCTGCGTACCGCCACGACCGCCATCTTCCCGAGCATGATCGCGGCCGCCGCGGGCGGGCAGGCGGCCGACGCCGCGCCGTCGCGCCTCGCCGCCGTGAAGGCCGTGTCGCCCGGCTATCCGTTGCGCGGCGCGGTCGAGATTCTGCCGGTTGGTGCGACCGTCGCGCAGAAGGCGGCCGCGATTCCCGCGCCCGGCACCGTATGGGCCGACCCGGCGCTGCTCGACGCGCTGCACCTGAAGGCGGGCGATACGGTGCGCGTCGGGCTGCGCACGTTCACGGTCGCCGCGGCGATCACCCGCGAACTCGATCGCGGCTTTTCGTTCGTCAATTTTTCGCCGCGGCTGATGATGCGCGCGGACGAGCTCGCCGCGACGGGGCTCACGGGCTACGGCAGCCGCGTCACGTACCGGCTGCTGGTCGCCGGCGACGCACCGGCCATTGCGCGCTTCGAAACGTATGCGCACCAGCGCGTCGACGGCGGGAAGCTGCGCGGTGTCGGGCTCGAGTCGTTGCAGGAAGGGCAGCCGCAGGTGCGGCAGACGCTGGATCGCGCGCGTCATTTCCTGACGCTCGTCGCGTTGCTGACCGCGCTGCTCGCGGCGGTCGCGATCGCGATGGCCGCGCAGCGCTACATGCGGCGTCATCTCGACGGCTGCGCAACGATGCGCTGCCTCGGCGTGAGCCGCCGCACGCTCGGCGCGCTGTTCGCGCTCGAATTCGTCGGCGTCGGCGTCGTGTCGGGCGCCGCGGGCGCGGTGCTGGGCTACGGCGGCCACTGGGCGCTGCTGGCCGCGCTCGGCACGTAATAACTTCGTATAGCATACATTATACGAAGTTATACGA
>NZ_BCPP01001129.1:0-2057 GCF_016586125.1 Burkholderia sp. E168m23 | reverse complement strand
CCCCCGCCTAGATGCTCGCTCGCAGCGTCCTTGTCGAGCATCACGTTCACCAAGTCCATTTGGCGGTCACAAGAGACGCGCTGGACACCCATCCCGCCGCTTTCCACCGAGTTCCCACCACAACTCACCGACCATCTACCGCCCGCGCCGGAACCGCTGCCGCGCCCAAATTCGCGCCACCGATTCTCGGCAACCACACAAACGCGATCGTAACCAGCGTAACGCCGACGCCAAGCATCGGCACCACCATTGGCCACGCGCCCGACTGATAGCGCGGATCGGTGAAAACCGCCGCCGTCTGCCCCACGCTGAAAGCGAAGAACATCATGATGAAGCCGGACCACGATACCGCGCGGCCGGCAAGATGAGGCAGGCCGCTGACCGCGCCTGCCTGCCCGCATGGCTGATGGATTCCGTGCCCGAGACAATACACGCCGTGCCCGACGAGCAGCGGCCAGATGCTGCCGGGAAGCAGCGCGCACCCCAATGCCTGGATCACCGCGCCTGACAGGCTCAGCGTCGCGCCTTGCCGCACCGTTCGCAGCATGCTTTGACGTCGCAGCAAGTGCCGGCAGCCAACGGTACTGAGGACATAGACGAGCGTCCCGCTCGCCGGAATCCAGCCGTATCGCTGGGGCGAGATGCCGAGCTGCCGGATGTAAATCGTCGGAGAAAGCAGCAGAAAACAGAACATGCCGGTGTACGTCGACGCGGCCAGCAGCGTCCATACCCTGAACGGGGCATTGCCGAATATCTCGCGCACGTCCCCGGTCGAGTTCCGGCCCGGCGCGATTCTGGCGGCGCTTTCCTCGAAGCCGTACCAGCACATGACGAGCAAGCCGAACGCATACAGGCTCATCCCCGCGAGTACCCATCGCCAGCCCGCGTGCTGCGTGACATACGCGCCGAGAATCGGGGCAAGGAACGCCATCATCCCCATTCCCATAAAACCGCGCGCCATCACGTACGGGCCGTCGCCCGCCGAGTACCGGTCGCGTACCGTCGCACGCGCGCATACCAGGATCGCGGCCATCGCAAAGCCCTGCATCGCACGCGCGGCCACCAGCATCGCGGCGCTCGATGCGAGCGCCGCCGCCAATGCACTCAGCGCATAGAGCGCAAGGCCGGTCAGCAAGACGGGGCGGCGGCCGATTCGGTCGGAAAGACCGCCCATCGGCAATTGTCCGACACCGAATATCAATGCGAAAACCGTGAGACTGACGCTGGCGGAGCCCAGTGTCGCGGCGATTTCAGGCAGGGCCGGCAGATAACTGTCGGTCGCCACCGGCTGGGCCGCCAGCAGCAGCGGCAACATGAGCGCGAAGTTCAGGCGAGCGGGGCGCGTGGTGTCCGGCATGACGGTGTTCGGCACGGTATCGGGCGTGGACGGAGGACAGCGGTAATGCGAGATTGCTCGGCGCAGCTCGTTCGTATGGACGCGCCCGCCGAGTCTACCGGATCGCGCCCGCCGACACTGTCGCGATCGATGCCTTGGCGCATCGGGATCGCCTGCATGCCGATCCCCATCGCGTGTTCAGTCGAACGGCACGGCCAGCCGGTCGATCACCGCGCTGGTCGCGGGCCGCACGCCGCGCCACCATGCGAACGCCTCGGCCGCCTGCTCGACCAGCATGCCGACACCATCCGCGATCCCGTGCACGCCCGCGTTTTTAGCGAGCCGGAGAAACGGCGTGAGCCGCTTGCCATAGGCGAGTTCGTAGGCGGTTCCCGTCGGACTGAACACGCTCGGCGGGACAGGCGGCAGATCGCCGGTCAAACTGGCCGACGTCGCGTTGACGACCAGATCGAAACGTCCCATCCGCGCGAGGTCGGCATAGCTGCCGGCAACCAGAGGGCCGCGACCGGCGACCTGCGCGGCCAGCAAGCGCGCCTTGTCGACGTCGCGATTCGCGATCACGAGTTCCGCCGGGCCGGCGTCGAGAAACGGCAGCAGCGCGCCGCGCGCTGCGCCGCCCGCACCGAACACCAGCACGCGCTTGCCGGCCATCGGCAGATTGAGGTTCGCCTCGATATCGCGAACCAGCCCGATGCCGCCG
>NZ_BCPP01001128.1:0-2062 GCF_016586125.1 Burkholderia sp. E168m23 | reverse complement strand
GCTACAAGCAGTCGGGGATCGGCCGCGAGACGCACAAGATGGCGCTGTCGAACTATCAGCAGACGAAGTGCCTGCTGGTCAGCTACCAGGCCGAGGCGCTCGGGTTCTTCTGATTGCCGAAGCCGGCGCGACGTGTCGGGGCCGGTTGGGGCCGGCACGTCGCGCGGTTCGATTTCCTTATTTCGACAGTCGGCGCCGGTTGCGCTTCGTTGGGCGGCCGGCGCCGGCAACGCTGCCGGCCGTCGCGCATGCGCGGCGGCACGGTGCGCCGATGCGTGCGACGACGACAACCAGCATGGCAGAACTGCCCCGATCATTTCCCCGCCACCCGGTCTTCCATCCGGGCGAACTCGACGCGCAACACCGCTTCGGCGTCGCCGACGAAGCCGAGCGGATGAGCGATGCCGTGACGACGCGGCTGAGCCTCGGCGTACGGCAGTTCGTCGAATCGCAACCGTTCATGTTCGTCGGCGCGGCATGCGGCGGCGGTGCCTCGATGACCTGCGACATCGTGCAGAGCCGGCGCGACGCGAACGGCGATCTGCTGCCGGTGGTGCGCGTGATCGATACGAAGACGCTGCGGTTCGCGCTGCCCGCCGCGCATGACGGCGACGGCGGCCGGATCGACGCGGCCGCCTGCGACGGCAGCGGGGTCGGATTGCTGTTCGTCGATTTCGTGCGCGGCCTGCGCTACCGGATCAACGGTCGCGCCACGCTGCGCACCGATCTGCCGGAAGCGGACGCGGCGCCGTGGGCGGTGGGCAGCGCGATCGTCGAGCTGACGATCGTGCAGGCATACGGCAATTGCGGGACGCGGGTCGTGCGGCTGAAGCCGGCCCGGTAGGCGGTAGCCGGTGACTGCGCCCGGGCGGCGGCGCGCATGCGCGGTCGCCGCGCGGATCGCACCGGCGGCGTGCGCGGCATGCCGCCTTCGGGTGCGCCCGCATGGCGCGCATCGGCCGGACAGCGTGCAATGGCGGGCTGCTCGCCGGGCCATGAGGTTCGGCACGGGACTTGCGTGATGGATACGCACGGTTCCGCGCAGGTGAGGGAGGACACGATGAATCAACATGTGGCGTGTACGGCGGAGCCGACCGCCGAAGACACGCGGCGCAGCGCGCAGGGCGACGACGCGTTCGCCGGGCAGGCCGTCGTCAGCGTCGCGCACGATGCGGACGAGCAGGCGCGCAACCTGATCGGCTGGCGGCAGACCTACGACCAGCTCGCGGCCGGCCGCTTCGTCGGCACGCTGACCGAGCTGCCGCTCGACACGATGAAGCTGTTTCGCGAATCGACCAGCCACCTGCTGCGCCAGGCGTGCGAGGTGCGCGGCGATGCGTACTGGTTCGGCATCCCGCTCGTGTGCGACGGTTCTGCGCGTGTCGATGCGTGCCGCATCGGCCCCGGCGCGCTCGCGTTCCGGCCCGGCAACGTCGAGTTCGAACTCGTGACGCCCGCGCAGTTCTCGATCTACGGCGTCGTCGTGCGCGGCGACGTGCTGCGCCGCTATGCGGAGGAAGTCGAACGGCGCGCGCTCGACGAGCGGCTGTTCACCCAGCGCGTGATGCAGGTCGGCGACGCGCGGCTCGCGCGCCTGTGCGCGCTGCTCGGGCGCCGGCTCGACGGTGCGGTGGCGATGGCCGGCCCGTTGCCCGATGCGCAGCGCGACGACCTGCAGGCCGAAGTGCTGGCCGCGCTGTTCGATGCGTGCGCGCAACCGGCCGACGACGGCAGCGGCGCCGCGCCGTCGACGCGCCGCTGGATCGTCGACCAGGCGCGCGACTACGTGCTCGCGCACCGCACGCGCCCGGTCGGCGTGCCCGAGCTGTGCGAGCAGTTGCACGTGAGTCGGCGCACGCTGCAGTACTGTTTCCAGGACGTGCTCGGGATGGCGCCCGCGACCTACCTGCGCACGCTGCGGCTGAACGGCGCGCGGCGCGACCTGTGCGGGCGTGCGGCCGGTTCGGTGCAGGACGTCGCGGAGGCGTGGGGCTTCTGGCATCTGAGCCAGTTCGCGACGGATTACCGGCGTCTGTTCGGCAAGCGGCCGTCGGAGACGCTG
>NZ_BCPP01001127.1:0-2067 GCF_016586125.1 Burkholderia sp. E168m23 | reverse complement strand
AGCGTGAGGCCGGTGGTGTGATAGTCGGCGAGGATGTCGTCGGCTTCCGACGGCGCGCCGAGCGCGGGCTGCTCCACCTCGTCGATCGGCGCGGCGGCGAGCAGGTCGCGCTCCGGCGCCGCGGCGACGGCCTGCCACAGCGCATCGCGGCGATGGCCGGCGAGCGTCGCGAGCGCATTCGCGGCGGCAAGCACCTCGAGATCGCGGCGTTCGAGCTGCGCGCGACGGGCGAGGCTGTCGACGCTATCGAACGGGCCGGCGGTACGAGCGGCTTCGATGCGCCGCGCGGCGGCTTCGCTCAGGCCGCGCACGAGCGACAGGCCGAGCCGCACGGCCGGTTGACCATGCGGGGGCGGCTGATCGGGCAGTGCTTCGAGCGACGCTTCCCAACCGCTTTGCGTGACGTCGATCGGCAGCACCTTCACGCGATGACGCTTCGCGTCCTGCACGAGCTGCGACGGCGGGTAGAACCCCATCGGCTGGCTGTTCAGCAGCGCGGCGAGGAAGATCGCGGGTTCGTGGCATTTGAGCCAGCTGCTCGCGTACGCGAGTTTCGCGAAGCTGGCGGCGTGGCTCTCGGGGAAACCGTATTCGCCGAAGCCCTTGATCTGTTCGAAGATCTGCTCGGCGAATTCGCGCGTGTAGTTGCGTTCGAGCATCCCGCTGATGATCTTGTCCTGATATTTCTCGAGATTGCCCTTGCGCTTCCACGCGGCCATCGCGCGGCGCAAGTCATCCGCTTCGCCGGGTGTAAAACCGGCCGCAACGATCGCGATCTGCATCACCTGCTCCTGGAAGATCGGCACACCCAGCGTGCGAACGAGCACTTCCTTGAGCGCGTCGCTCGGATACGTGACCTCCCCCTTCTCTTCGCCGGCCACGATCCTGCGCCGCTTCAAATACGGATGCACCGCGCCGCCTTGAATCGGACCGGGCCGCACGATCGACACCTGGACGACGAGATCGTAGTAGTTGCGCGGCCTCAACCGCGGCAACATCGACATCTGCGCGCGCGATTCGATCTGGAACACGCCGACGGTATCGGCACGGCAGATCATGTCGTAGGTTGCCTTGTCATCCTGCGGAATGTGTTTCAGCGTGAATGGCTTGCCGTCCTTCGCTGGCCCGCGCCACGCGGTGCGCAGGTCGAACGCGCGATGCAGCGCCGACAGCATGCCGAGCGCGAGCACGTCGACCTTCATCAGCCCGAGCGCTTCGAGATCGTCCTTGTCCCACTGAATCACGCGCCGCCCGTCCATCGCCGCATTTTCGACCGGCACGAGCCGCGTGAGCTTGCCGCGGCTGATCACGAAGCCGCCCGAATGCTGCGACAGGTGGCGCGGAAAGTTGAGCAGGCGCCCCGCCAGTTCGGCCCATGTCTGAATGATCGGCGTCGCCGGATCGAGCCCGGTCGACGCGAATTGCTGCAGCAGATCGCGGCTGCCGTCGAACCAGCGATGGCCCTTCGCGACGCGATCCACCAGCATCGGATCGACGCCGAGCGCCTTGCCGGTTTCACGCAGCACGCCGCGCGGGCGATACGTCGAAACGGCGGCCGCGAGTGCTGCGCGATCCTTGCCGTATTTTTCGTAGATGTGCTGGATCACCTCTTCCCGGCGCTGATGCTCGAAGTCGACGTCGATATCCGGCGGCTCGCCGCGTTCCTCGCTGATGAAACGCTCGAACAGCATCGTGCTTTGCTCGGGATTCACTTCGGTGATACCGAGGCAGTAGCAGACCACCGAGTTCGCGGCCGAACCCCGCCCTTGGCACAAGATGTTCTGACTGCGCGCGTATTTGACGATGTCGTAGACGGTCAGGAAGAACGGTTCGTAACTCAACCGGGCGATCAGGTCGAGTTCATGGCGGATCTGCTTGTCGACCTTCTCCGGAATGCCGTTCGGATAACGATCGGCCGCGCCCGCGAAGGTTTCCTGTTCCAGATAGCGCGTCGGCGTGAGTCCCTTCGGCACGATCTCGTCGGGATACTCGTAGCGCAGCTTGCCGAGATCGAAATCGCACGCGTCTAGAATCGCGCAGGTTTCGCCAATCTCTTCCGCCGAAAAC
>NZ_BCPP01001126.1:0-2076 GCF_016586125.1 Burkholderia sp. E168m23 | reverse complement strand
CCGCACGGTGATCGAGGCGACGATCATCATCGAGTATCTCGGCCTGAACCATCCGGGCCCCGTGCGCCTGCTGCCCGACGATCCGCGCGCCGCGCTCGAGGTGCGCACGATGGACCGCTTCTTCGACAACTACGTGGCGACGCCGCAGCAGAAGGTCGTGTTCGATGCGCTGCGGCCGGAAGCCGAGCGCGATGCGCGCGGGGTGGCCGATGCGCGTGCGATGCTCGACACGTCGTATGCGTGGCTTGACAAGACGATGGCCGATCGCGAATGGGCGGCCGGCGATCGTTTCAGCCTCGCCGATTGCGGCGCGGCGCCGTTCCTGTTCTACGCGGACTGGACGCACCGGATCGATCCGGCGTTCGCGAACGTGATCGCGTACCGCAAGCGTCTGCTCGCGCGGCCGTCGTTTGCACGCGCGGTCGACGAGGCACGGCCGTATCGTTCGTTCTTTCCGCTTGGCGCGCCCGATCGCGATTGACAGGCGGGGCCGTCGCACAGCGTGCCGCTGCCGCGCATGGCCGGCAGCGTGCGCCGGGGCGACGGAGCGACAGCAGCAGCGGCAGCATCGCGCGGGTGGCCGTCACATCGTGCGCGTGGCCGACTGCGCGAGCGTCAGCAGTTCGTCGAACTGCGTGATCAACTCGAAGCACAGCAGGAACGCGAGCGTATAGGCCGGCGCGGGGAAGCGCCGGATCATCTCCAGCACCTGCGGCGCGAAGCGCGAGCGGATCGCGTCGCGCGTCAGCAGCCACGCGATCGCGATGCCGATCGCCGCGCCCGCGATCAGGTCGGTCGGATAGTGAAAGCCGAGATACGCGCGCGGCAGGCAGATGAACACGACCGAATACAGCAGCGCGACGATGCCGACGCGGCGCGCGATGATGAAGATGCCGGTCGCGATCGCCATCCACAGCATCGCGTGATCGCTCGGAAACGAACTCCATGTCTGCAGCGTTGCCGCACGCAATCCGGCCGACGGAAAGTGCAGGTGGAGGTCGGGGTTGTAGATCGGCCGCACGCGGAATGGCAGCACCTGCGCCAGCACGCGGCCGACGGCGAGCGCGATGAGCCCGCTCGCGACGGTGGCGACGACCAGCTCGCGTTGTCGCTCGCGGGTCGGGCCGGGCTGGAACCACAGCCAGCACAGCACGGGAATGAGCACGAAGCCCTTGAACGTGTAGAGGCCCGCGATCACGCGGATTGTGTGATTCATCAGCGGGCCGAACGTCACATGAGTGAGGAAGACCTGGATCGTGGTGTCGAAATTGTTCATGTCCTGTGCGACCCGGACGGACGCGCAGCGCATGACAGGCGGCCGGCTGGATCGGAAAGCGCGCTCGCACGGAGCGCAATGGGGGGCAAGTATGTCACCCGTTATTTCGAAGAAAATGCGAAAAAATACCGGGATTCCCCTGATGAAGCGGGGCTGGGTGGTGGGGCCGGATGGGGGCGCGCCGTGCGGCGCGGCAAGGCCGAATCGTCCGACGTTTGCGTGCGGGCGTACAGGGCCGCCGGAAAAATATTTGGGTGAACTGGACAATTCGGTATGCCGCCGCGGACCTTGCGCCGGATGAACGATTGCCGTGCTGGCGCGGCGCGAATCTGCCGGGCGGCGCAGCGTCACGCGCACCGATAAAAAAACGGGCAAGCCTCATGGGCTTGCCCGCCGGCGTGACGCGATGCCCGACTTCAGTTGCGCCACACCCGCACGGCGAGCGCGGCCAGCGACGTCGCGACGGCCAGCGCGGTCACCGCATTCCAGCCCAGTTGCGCGAGCAACAAACTGCCGATCGCGGCGCCGGCCGCCATCCCGATGAACATGCCGACGAACAGCACCGCGTTGAGGCGGCTGCGCGACGCGGGATCGATCCGGTAGACGATCGACTGGTGCGCGATCAGCGTCGCCTGCACGCCGAGATCGAAGCCGATCGTCGCGACCGCGAGCAGCACGAGCTGCGCATGCGGCGACATCAGCGGCGCAGCGGCCATCGATGCGAACGACAGCGTCGCGATGCCGATCCCGATGCGCGTGACGCGCTCCGGGCCGTGATGGTCGGCCAGGCGCCCGGCGAC
>NZ_BCPP01001125.1:0-2077 GCF_016586125.1 Burkholderia sp. E168m23 | reverse complement strand
CGATAACTTCGTATAATGTATGCTATACGAAGTTATTACGATCAACAACCGGGAAAACAGGGCGTGCGCCGCGGCTTCTTCGGCTACGACTACCGGCAGCTGCAGAAGGACCCGAACTGGAGCCCGGACGAGAGCCAGGCCAAGTCGATGGTCATGCGCCAGGGCCAGTTCATCATCTTCTGGTCGACGCTCATGCACGCGTCGCATCCGCACAGCGGGCTGACCGACAAGATGCGGCTGGGCTTCGCCGCGCGCTATCTGCCCAACTCGGTGCGCGTCTATCCGTATTCCAACACGCTGGAAGAATTCGGCGGCAGCGCCAGTCTCGACAAGTTCGGCTGCGTGCAGGTCGCGGGCCAGGACGCCTTCGGTCACAACCGTTTCGTCACCGAGAACGTCAACGGCTTCCGTTTCCAGGCCAACTAACCCGGCAGGAGCACTAAACACCATGAGCAATCGCAACGATATCACCGACATCGAGGCGTGGCTGGTCGAGGCCTGCGGTGCATTGGGCCTGCGGGTCGAGAACGCCGACAGCGACTTCTTCGCGGCGGGCGGCACCTCCATCACCGCGGTCAAGCTGCTTTCGCGCGTGGAAGAGCGCTTCGGCGAGGATGCGCTGACCCCGGAGGCGCTGTTCGAGCAGAGCCGCCTGTCCGACATCGCGAGCCACATCGCGCAACACAGCGAAACGCGCACCTCGTGACGCAGGTGCAAGCCGGCGCGGCCCAGGCACGGTGGTGCCTGGTTCCGCGCCCCGTGGCCGCTCCCCGGCTGCGGTTGATCTGTTTCGCCTATGCGGGCGGCAGCGCCGACCTGTTCCGCAACTGGGTCGAGTACCTCGCCCCGGATGTCGAGCTGGTGGCGGTGCGCCTGCCCGGCCGCGGCATGCGCCTGCGCGAGCCGCTGTACGGCGAATGGCCCGCGCTCGTCGAGGATTGCGCGAGCGCGCTCGCGCCGTATCTCGGCGAGCCGCACGCGCTGTTCGGGCACAGCTTCGGCGGCCGTCTCGCCTACGAGATCGCGCAGCGGATGCGCCCGGTGCTGCCGCCGGGCACCTGCCGGGGGCTGTTCATCGGCGGTTGCCGCAGCCCCGACAGTCCGCAGGCGCGGCCTTACCTGCACGAACTGCCGGAGCCGGCGTTCCGCGCCGCGTTGCGCACCATGGGCGGCACGCCGACCGAGGTGCTCGAAGATGAACGGCTGATGAACCTGATGCTGCCGATCATGCGCGCCGACATGCGGCTCGCGGAGCTGTGGGGCAACTGGCACCGCACGCCGCTCGACGTACCGCTGCATGTCTACTACGGCCACGCCGATCCGATCGACAGCGAGGCCAGCGTGGCCGGCTGGCGCGGCTTCACTACATCCGGATGCGAGCTGGTCGGGTTCGACGGCGCGCATTTCTTTCTCGATAGCCATCGCGAACCGCTGCTTGCGCACATGGCCACTCGTTTGAGGAGCTAGTTCGATGAAATCGCTTCGCTGCGATGAAGCCGCATGGTCGCTTCACGAGCGGATCAACCAGACGTCCGTGCCGTACCCTGACGATGCGAGCATCGGCGAGTTGTTCGACCGCGTTGTGGCGCGCCGGCCGGACGCGGCAGCCGTGATCACGGCGAGCCGCACCTGCACCTATCGTGAGCTGGACGACTGCGCCAATGCGCTGGCCTGGCGCCTGATCGACGAGGGCGTGCGCCCCGGCGACGTGGTCGCGCTGGTTCTGCCGCGCGGCGTGGATCTGGTGGCCGCCTTGCTGGCGATCGTCAAGGCCGGCGCGGCCTACCTGCCGCTCGACGCGGCCTGGCCCGCCCAGCGCATCGCGCACCTGCTCGAGCAGACCGGCTGCCGCCATGCGTTGTACGGCGCGGCCGGCCCGGCGCCCGCGGCGCTCGGCGCGTGCCGCGCGCTGCCGGTGTCGGTCGACGCGCTCCGCGAGGAAGGCCGACGCGAAGCGCCCCACGGGCGTGCGACGGCGGCCTCGATCGCCTACATCAACTTCACGTCGGGCTCCACCGGCCAGCCCAAGGGTGTGCCGATCGAGCATCGAAGCGTCGCGCGGCTGGTCTTCGGCGCG
>NZ_BCPP01001124.1:0-2079 GCF_016586125.1 Burkholderia sp. E168m23 | reverse complement strand
AGCCGGCGATCCGCGATGCGGCGACCAAGGAGCTGCAGGCGAAGGACTGGGTGCTCAACACGTCGACGCAGGACGACCTGACGCTCGAGGGCAGCCCCGAGCAGATCCAGAAGACGCTCGTCGGCATGTACAAGACCGAGTACGCGCAGCACTGGCAGAAGTTCATGCAGGGCATCGCGGTACAGGGCTTCACCAGCTTCGGCCAGGCCGTCGACGGGATGAACCGTTTGGGCGACCCGCAGGATTCGCCGATCCGCAAGATCCTCGAGACCGCGTACGACCAGACGTCGTGGGACAACCCGTCGCTCGCGAACGTGACGATCAAGAAGGCGCAGACGGGCGTCGTGAACTGGGTCAAGCAACTGTTCACGCGCTCGCAGGCCGGCCAGATGGCGGCAGCCAACATCGACATCAACGGCAATCCGGCCGAGGTGCCGATGGGTCCGATCGGCCAGGAATTCGTCGGGCTCGCGCGGATCGTCGCGACGCATGACGGCACGTCGATGCTCAAGGGCTACATGGAGTCGCTGTCGAAGGTCCGCACGCGCTTCAACGTGATCAAGAATCAGGGCGATCCGGGACCGGGCGCGCGCCAGCTGATGCAGCAGACGCTCGACGGCAACGGGTCGGAACTCGCCGATTCGCTGAAGCTCGTCGACGAGCAGATGCTGACGGGCCTGACCGATTCGCAACGCAAGTCGCTGCGCCCGCTGCTGGTGCGGCCGCTGATGCAGGCGTTCGCGGTCGTGATCCAGCCGGCCAGCGCCGAAGTCAACAAGGTGTGGAACGCGCAGGTCTACCAGCCGTTCCAGAGCTCGCTCGCGACCAAGTACCCGTTCGCGGCGAACGCGAAGGTCGAGGCCGGCGCCGGCGAGATCGCGCAGGTGTTCGGTCCGGACGGCTCGATCGCGAAGTTCGTCGGCACGACGCTCGGGCCGCTCGCGGTGCGCCGCGGCGACACGCTCGCCGCCCGCACGTGGGGCGACATGGGCATCGGGCTCACGCCGGACTTCACGAACGGCTTCGCACGCTGGGTCGCGCCGCTCGCGGGCGGCGCCGCCGGCAGCGCGGCCGCGTCGGCCGAACCGCAGACCGTGTTCCAGATCCTGCCGCAACCGAGCACGGGCACGACGGAATACACGATCGCGATCGACGGCCAGCAGCTGCGCTACCGCAACACGCCGCCGCAGTGGACCAACTTCGTGTGGCCAAACCCGCAGGGCGCGCCGGGCGCGACGCTGTCCGCGACGACCTTCGACGGCCGCACGGTGCAGCTCGTCAACGAGCCGGGCCGCTACGGTCTCGAGAAGCTGATCAACTCGGCGCAGCGCAAGCGCCGTCCGGACGGCACCTTCGACCTGACGTGGGCACAGGGCAGCGTGAACGTGTCGGTGACGATGCGCATCATCAGCACGTCGCAACCGTCGGCCGGTGGCGGCGACCAGCCGCAGCAGCAGAGCCTGCGCGGCCTGCAGCTGCCGTCGTCGGTCGCCGACGCGAGCGCGGGCGCCGCGCAGAACGCGACGCAAGCCGGCACCGGCACGCCGGGCGCCGCGCCGGCCGTCGCGGCCGCCAACGCAACGAATGCACAGAGGGCGCAATGACGCAAACCGTACAGGCGCAAATCGCCTACTTCGGCAAGATTCCGTCGCGCGGCGACTTCGTGAAGAGCGCGCACAATCCGCAACTGCTGCAGACGCTCGATCGCTGGATCGCGCAGGCGCTGGAGCTGCTCGCGGAGGATCCGCGCTGGAAGATCGTCTACGAGGATGCGAAGCCGATGCATTTCGCGTTCCTCGGCTCGCGCAGCAAGCTCGCGATCGCGGGCCACATGGTCGCGAGCCACGACGTGTCGATGCGCCGCTTCCCGTTCCTCGGCGCGACCGCGCTCGAGGTCGACCGACCGCTCGCGTTCCTCGCGCGCAGCCCGCTCGCGTTCGCGCGGCTGTGGTCGCGCGTCGCCGCGCAGATCCCGCCGCTGCTCGGCAAGGACGAGCCGCCCGGCGCGCTGCAGGCGCTCGGCGACACGCAGGTGCCGATCGACATCGGCGGCCCCGGCACGTCGCATGACGGCACCTT
>NZ_BCPP01001123.1:0-2079 GCF_016586125.1 Burkholderia sp. E168m23 | reverse complement strand
TCGTATAACTTCGTATAATGTATGCTATACGAAGTTATTACGCGCCGCTCAATCGAAATACGTCAACCCCACTCGCCCCCTTCACCTCCGCGAGCGTCGCCCCCGCCACTTCCCGTGCATGCAGCGTGCCGCGTTTCAGGATCGCCATCACTTCGGCCTTGTCGGCCTCGAATTCGCGGCGGCGTGTGCGGATGGGCTCGATCAGTGCCTGCAGCCGCTCGTTCAGCACGCGCTTGACGACGCTGTCGCCGAGGCCGCCGCGGCGATAGTGCGCCTTCAACTCGTCGACCTTCGCCACGTCCGGCTCGAACGCATCGAGGAACGTGAACACGACGTTGCCTTCGACCTGGCCCGGGGCGCTCACGCGCAGGTGGTTCGGGTCCGTGTACATGTCCTTCACGGCCTGCGCGATCTCGTCCGGCGTCGAGCCGAGCGTGATCGCGTTGCCGAGCGACTTGCTCATCTTCGCCTTGCCGTCGATGCCGGGCAGCCGCGTGACTGCCGACAGCACGGCCTCGCATTCGACCAGCACCGGCTGCTCGACGGTCGCGTTGAAGCGGCGCACGAGTTCGTTGGTCTGCTCGATCATCGGCAACTGATCGTCGCCGACCGGCACGTGGGTCGCCTTGAACGCGGTGATGTCGGCTGCCTGGCTCACCGGGTAGGTCAGGAAGCCGGCCGGGATGTCGCGTTCGAAGCCGCGCAGGCGGATTTCTTCCTTGATGGTCGGATTGCGTTCGAGGCGCGCGACCGTGACGAGGTTGAGCAGGTATTGCGACAGTTCGGCAAGCTCGGGCACCTGCGACTGCACGACGATCGTCGAGATCGCCGGATCGATGCCGACGGCGAGATAGTCGAGCGCGACCTCGATCACGTTTTCGGTGACGCGCTGGCGGCGGCCCATGTTGTCGGTCAGCGCCTGCGTATCGGCGAGCAGCAGGAATTGCGTCGCCTCATGCTGCATCTGCACGCGTGCGCGCAGCGAGCCGATGTAGTGGCCGAGGTGCAGCGGACCGGTCGTGCGGTCGCCGGTGAGGATGATCGGGCGGGTGGGTTGCGTCATGGTCGTCGTTGGCTCCGGGTTGTCGAAGCCGCCAGCCATGACGTCAGCGCAGAAACGCAAATGCCGCCATGGCTGGCGGCATCACGTTTGGGACATGCAAAAGGAAACGGGCCGCCTGGGTCAGGCGCGCCACCAGCAATGCACGATCGGCGAGGCGGGTCGGGTTTCCATCGCGGCAGTATAGCGTAGTGTGCGGTTGGCCGCGCGCGTCAGCGGATCACCGACTCCATCGCGAGGTAGGCGGTTTCGGCGGACGGCCACAGCAAATACAGCAGGCCGGCCATCAGCAGCCACGCGCCGGCGCGTACGAGCGGCGTGCGGTCTTTGTCGCGTGGGGGACGGGTGGGCTGCTTCGATTTCTTCATGCTTGCAGGCGCGGGGTGCGCCACTCCAACGGTTACTGCAACGGGTCGCGCGGGGCGAGCCGGGGTGTTGCGGGGTTCTTGAGCGGGCTGGATGCCGTTTCCGGGGCCTCTTGCCGCCTGCGAGAGGGCAGGATCGTCCGGTCGCAAGGCAATAAATAGGGGGCGATCAAATACCCGTTTTCTATGCCGAGGCGACCGGCATCGTACCAGTTCGGCGGCGGGGGCATAGTCAAGAATTGTGGGGACGGGACGGTCGGCGAGCAGAGCAGCAACGTCGTTTGTCGATCAGCCGAGACGTATGCGTGATGGACTTGGTCCATAAGGGCTGAATCGTTCCTGGGGCCATCAGCCCTGTCGTCTCGATCGAACCAGAGTTGTTCTAAGAACGGAAACTACTGCGAACCGTCCGACTTACCATGGCGAAATATTCTCATTGTCGGTACGCTTGCTGCGTTCCCGAAGGTAGGCATGTCTGAACGCGGCATAAGTACCCACGGCGAGCCCGATCGAGCCTGCACCGATAAACGTCGACTCAATGCCAATGTGCTGGGCGGCCCACGACCCCACGATCGGCCCGAGGACCAACGCCGTGAGCTGCAGGCTACGGGCCGACGTGGAAATGACGCCGAGCGCATCGCGCGGCGCGTTCTT
>NZ_BCPP01001122.1:0-2086 GCF_016586125.1 Burkholderia sp. E168m23 | reverse complement strand
TCGCGCAACGCATCGACGCTTCATGCGTTGCTTTGTCGTATAACTTCGTATAATGTATGCTATACGAAGTTATTACGCAACCTGCGGCCGGACGCACGCAAGTCGATCCACGAAGCGGTCGTGTGCGAGACGGACGCGGAGCGCGCGTTCGCCGATGCGCTCGAAGCGCACGACGGCGTGAAGCTGTACGCGAAGCTGCCGGCGTGGTTCCGTGTGCAGACGCCGCTCGGCAGCTATCACCCCGACTGGGCCGTGCTCGCGGAACAGGACGGCGGCGAGCGGCTGTACTTCGTCGTCGATACGCCGAATGCCGACGGCCACGTGCCGAGCGAGCACGAGCGCGCGAAGCTCGCGTGCGGCGAAGCGCATTTCCGCGCGCTGGTCGACGGCGACGGCGCGGCGCGCTTCGTGCGGGTCACGCAGGCCGATGCGTTGTTCGAACCTGCGGCGCCGACGGCGGGCGCGGGGCGGTGAGACGAAGGGCGGCGACGAGCCGCCCTTTTTTATCGGCGTGGCCGGGCCTTTACCGATCGTGCCGAGTGCCCGCGGCGCCTGTTGCTCCGGCCGGTTTTCATCCTGTCATTCGCATGAAAGCCATCCGTATTCTCGCGGGCGGGCGACGCAGTTACGGCTGGTTGCAAATCGGGTCGGCATGATGTTTCCGGTCGGCAGCCTCGTTGCGTTTTCACCATGAAAAAAGGGCGCCGAAGCGCCCTTCTCCTGCATTCGCCGGCCGTGCTTACAGCGTGCGGCCAAATGCATTCCGATGCGAATGATGCGTGGACGTCGACGCATGCGCGGTATGGCCATGCGCGTGCGAGTGACCGCGGCCCGGCTGCGTGCCGGCGCGGTCGGCGATCGTGTCGGAACGGTCGGCCGCGCGCGCGAGGCCCTTGTCGCGGTCGCCCGCGTGCATGCCGTTCGAGTTGCTCAGCGCCTGGCCGCTCATGTGACCGCCGGACATCCCGCCCGCGTTGCCGCCCGAGCCGCCAGCGCCATGACCGCCACCGTTGCCCCCGCCATTGCCGCCGGCCGCCGCATGGGCGGACACCGAGCCGAGCGCGAGCAGCGCGGCCGTCAGGACGGACAGATATCGTTGCTGTTTCATCTTGTGCTCCCTGGAGCGCGTTTGTGTGACTGCATTTTATGAACGCGCACAATTCGCGCCGCACGACGTTGTAAATGATCGTAACGACGCGTGCGGCACGCATTCGTCGGATCAATTCGGGACATACATGCACGCGGGAACGGAGCACCGGAGCGACGCGACGGCATCGCCCCGGTGACGAGGTCGCTTACTGCGCCGGCTGCATGCCCTGCGCGGCGGCCCTGTGCTGCGCGGCCTGCTCTTGCGCCTGCTTCTTCGCCATGTGATGGCCGACGATACAGCCGCCGACCGCGCCGACCACCGCGTGGTGCCCCGCGTAGTGGCCGGCCACACCGCCGACCACCGCGCCCTTCATGCAGCCCGCCGCGTGCGCGCTGCCGATCGTTGCGAGCGCAACGACTGCGGCGGCTGCATACCGTCCGATGTGCCGGATGGGATTCATGTGATCACTCTCCTCAGGCCGTCGTGATCAGTGCGCTCGTGAGCCGGTCGCGCTCAGTCCCAACGGCCGCGCCAGCCGCCACCGTCACGCCACGCGCGCTCGCGCCACTCGTGCTCGCGCCATTCACGGCGGCGCCACTCGTGTTCACGCCACTGCCGCGCACGCCAGTCGTCGTCCCGGTAGCCGACCGGCGCGTACATCACCGGCGGAGGCGGCGCCACGTAGACGGGCGCCGGCGCCGTGTAGACGCCCGGCACGCCGATGCCGACCGACAGGTCGACGTGGGCCGACGCGACGCCCGAGGCTGCCAGCGCCGCTACACCGAGAACTGCACCGAGAATAAGTTTCTTGCTCATTTCGCGACTCCCTGCACGTGTCGTGCGTCATGTGACTACGGTTCGGAGTCTAGGCACCGGACGCTGACACAGGTGAAACGGGTATGCGAGACAGGTAACGGACGTTTACGGGTGCCCGCAAAGCCTGATGGAGCAACGAAGAGGCGGCATTCCACACACCGTTGCAGCGATGCATCGGGT
>NZ_BCPP01001121.1:0-2087 GCF_016586125.1 Burkholderia sp. E168m23 | reverse complement strand
GGTCGAGATTTCGAATCCGCTGTCGGTGATGTACGTTGCGCCGATGATCGGCGAGAAGGTCCAGTGGTTGACGCCAGGATTGAAAAGTCGAGTGGACCGATAGGCTCCCGTTGGCGCCTGCACTTGGAGTGCGACGTTGACGAACAGATTAGGCAAAGTCCACGCGAGAATCAGCGGCTGGAAATCCGCATCGCCGATATTGGTCGGATCGGCCGACATTGCGAGCGTTCCCGCGGGCGTCGGTACGTTCACGTGCCCGTTCAGATTCAGGAACGGCACGATCGCGCCGAAGCCGACGTTCGCGCCGAACAGCCTCGCGTTTGTCATTCTGATGTATGCGAGGCTCCACGACGCGGCTGTTAATGAGAAGTCGGCATTGCCGCCGTTGCGCATCGTGTGCGTCGAGTAGTACGCGAAGCGTGTGGCGAGCGTGCCGTTGGGCGTGGGTGGCGGCGTCATCCCCGCGCCGAAATCGAACACGCCGAACGGCGTGATCGGGCCGTCGTTTTCAAGCGCGCCAGCGCTCTGACATGCGAGCGTTGCCGCCAATGTGCCGATCGCGACGACGGTGGTGCGTGTGCGACAGTGCCGCACGCCATGCGGGCGTCTTAGGACTTTCATCGTGCCGTTTCCCGTACAGTTGAAATGTGTACGGAGTCTAGGAACGTCAAAATCCGGCGCGTTATCCGCTTTTGGTAATTATCGTGGGGGGCGTTTGAGCGTATCGGACGGCAGTTCGCCGAACAGTTCCCGGTAGTGCGACGCGAATCGGCTCAGGTGCCAGAAGCCCCAGCGGCACGCGACGTCGCTGACCGAAGCGCTCGCCGGGGAATGTTCGCGCAGTTCGCGACGCACCGCGTTGAGCCGTACCACACGCAAGTACCACGCAGGATGCGTGCCGAGGATTTCCTCGAAGCAGTACTGCAGCTTGCGCCGGCTCGCGCCCACCGCACGGCATACGTCGAGCACGGTCAGTGGAACGCCGGGCTGCGAGATCACGAGCTCGCGCACGCGGTCGACGATGCGACGCCGCGCGGATGGATCGAGCCGAACGGGCCGGCCGGCCGCTTCAAGCGCGTCGACGAGTTCGATCAGAATAGTGTCGCGCAGCGCCTTGCGCGTCTGCAGACGCGCAAGGCGCTGCTCCGACGTGTCTGCAGCGCTGAAACCCGCTACCAGCAAGGATTTCAACGCTTCGTAGCGGGCCACCGGCACGCGCGCGATGCTGGTTTCGCTGGACGGCGTTCCGCCGGCTTCGCCATCGTTATCGCCGAGCCATACCAGCCTGCGAAGCGTATCGGTTGGGACAGTCAGCAATACGACGTCCTGGTGGTCCGGGGTGCGCAACTCCGGCAGCGATGTGCCGCTGGAGACAAGCAGCGCTTTGTCGCGCAGCGGTGAGCCGCCGCAGTATCCGGTGCCTGAGGTTTCCAGCGGGATGCTGAACGACGTGCTACCGGCGCACTGGTCGCCACGTTTCAGCAGCGAGCGATTCACGCGTTCCCTCAGGAGCTGCATCTCGTCGAGGCGGATCGCATGGACGGTACCCTGGAAAGGCCCAGGCGAGAGCTGATCGAGGTGGATCGACCAGCCGTGCGTGCATTCGGCGAGGCTGTCGACGTCATTGCAGGTGAAGCGCCGGATGAACGGCATCCCGTCCGTCGAAGAGTCGCCGGTTGTCGCGGGCGGCAACGGGGTGTACGGCATGGCAGGTTGGGCGATGGACGAAGACCAGTGCCGACAGTGCGCACACCATAAATCATTGACAATGCGTCTTTACCCCGAGGCCGGACGTGCCCGACGCGCTCGCGGCTGGCAGACCTTCGGCCGACGACGTCGGCGGCGAATTCACGAGCCAGCCTCCGTCATCGACTTCCTGATAGCGCCGCATCAGCGGGTTGACTTGGCGAACGCTCAGACCGATCCGTTACGCTGCACGCCCGGGTTTCCAACCCATCTCGGCGATCAGCATCACCTTGGTTCGGTCAAGTTCTCGCATGGCGCACTCAGTGAGATTGAGTACCGGGAGAGTCTGGGGCTGACGACATAACCGATCGTATGTCTATGCAGTTATTACTAGTGCATAC
>NZ_BCPP01001120.1:0-2090 GCF_016586125.1 Burkholderia sp. E168m23 | reverse complement strand
GTCACGACCTTCGGCGAATCGCACGGTCCCGCGATCGGCTGCGTGATCGACGGCTGCCCGCCGGGGATGGGGCTGACCGAAGCCGATATCCAGATCGAACTCGATCGCCGCAAGCCGGGCACGTCGCGGCACGTGACGCAACGGCAGGAGGCCGACGAGGTCGAGATCCTGTCGGGCGTGTTCGAAGGCGTGACGACCGGCACGCCGATCGCGCTGCTGATCCGCAACACCGACCAGCGCAGCAAGGACTACGGCAACATCGTCGAGACGTTCCGTCCCGGCCACGCCGACTACACCTACTGGCAGAAATACGGCATCCGCGACTACCGCGGCGGCGGTCGCTCGTCCGCGCGCCTGACCGCGCCGATCGTCGGCGCCGGCGCGGTCGCGAAGAAGTGGCTGCGCGAGCGCTTCGGGGTCGAGGTGCGCGGCTACATGAGCGGCCTCGGCGAAATCGACGTGCCGTTCGTCGACTGGTCGCACGTGCACGAGAACCCGTTCTTCTCGCCGAACGCGGCGGTCGTGCCGGAGCTCGAAGCGTACATGGATGCGCTGCGCAAGGATGGCGATTCGATCGGCGCGCGCATCGACGTCGTCGCATCGGGCGTGCCGGTCGGCTGGGGCGAACCGGTATTCGACCGGCTCGATGCCGATATCGCGAAGGCGATGATGAGCATCAACGCGGTGAAGGGCGTCGAGATCGGCGCGGGCTTCGACAGCGTCGCGCAGCGCGGCTCGGTGCATGGCGACGAACTGACGCCGGCCGGCTTCGTCGGCAACCACGCGGGCGGCGTGCTCGGCGGGATTTCGACGGGGCAGGACATCACCGTGTCGATCGCGATCAAGCCGACGTCGAGCATCCGCACGCCGCGCCGCTCGATCACGAAGAGCGGCGACGAGGCGACGGTCGAAACCTTCGGTCGCCACGATCCGTGCGTCGGCATTCGTGCGACGCCGATCGCCGAATCGATGCTCGCGCTGGTGCTGATCGATCATGCGCTGCGCCATCGCGCGCAGTGCGGCGACGTCGAGACGTCGACGCCGAAGATCGCCGGCAGCGCGACCTGATAGAGGCGGGCGGGGCGCCCTGTGTCGCCTCGGCAGTGGAGCGATGAATGCAAGCGGGGCGCTGCGTGATGCAGCGCCCCGCTTCGTTTATGGCGGTTCGCAGTGACCGACGCAAAACGCGCCGCTCGTGGCGGCGCGTTCCGGCAGGTTACATGTTCGGATAATTCGGCCCGCCGCCGCCTTCGGGCGTGACCCACACGATGTTCTGCGTCGGGTCCTTGATGTCGCAGGTCTTGCAGTGCACGCAGTTCTGCGCGTTGATCACGAGGCGCTCGCCGCCGTCGTCGTTCTTCACGAACTCGTACACTGCCGCCGGGCAGAAGCGCGCCTCCGGCCCCGCGTACGTGCGCAGGTTCACGTTCACCGGCACGCTCGCGTCCTTCAGCGTCAGGTGCGCCGGCTGGTTCTCCTCGTGGTTCGTGTTCGAGATGAACACCGACGACAGCCGGTCGAACGTCAGCTTGCCGTCCGGCTTCGGATACGCGATCGGCTCGCACTGCGACGCCGGCTTCAGCATCTCGTGGTCCGCGTGCTGGTGATGCAGCGTCCACGGCACGTTGCCGCCCATCACCTTCTGCTCGAGCCCCACCATCAGTGTGCCGAGGTAAAGGCCCTTGGCCATCCACTGCTTGAAGTTGCGCGCGCGGTACAGCTCCGTGTACAGCCACGATTGCTTGAACGCATCCGGGTACGCATTGAGTTCATCCGACTGGCGGCCGGCCTGCACCGCGTCGAATGCGGCGTCGGCGGCCAGCATGCCGGTCTTGATCGCCGCGTGGCTGCCCTTGATCCGCGACGCGTTCAGGAAGCCCGCGTCGTCGCCGATCAGCGCGCCGCCCGGGAACACCGTCTTCGGCAGCGACAGCAGGCCGCCGGCCGTGATCGCGCGCGCGCCGTACGACACGCGCTTGCCGCCTTCGAGGAACGCGCGGATCGACGGATGCGTCTTGTAGCGCTGGAATTCCTCGAACGGTGACAGGTACGGGTTCGTATAGCCCAGGCCCACCACGAAGCCGACCACG
>NZ_BCPP01001119.1:0-2091 GCF_016586125.1 Burkholderia sp. E168m23 | reverse complement strand
GTACTTCAGCCACTTCTACGCACGTCGCGTACGGCGCATCCTGCCGCCGTACGTGCTGCTGCTGCTGGTGTCGACGCTGCTGTTCGGCTCGAGCTGGCTGCCGCACTGGCCGTGGTTCGCGTTTTTCTCGACCAATATCGGGCTGTCGCTCGGCAGCATCGGCCATGACAGCCTGAACGTGCTGTGGTCGCTCGCGGTCGAGGAGCAGTTCTACATCTTCTGGCCGTTCGTCGTGCTGTGGTGCTCGGAGCGCGCGCTGCTGTGGGTCGCCGCCGCGCTGATCGTCGCGGCGCCGGTGCTGCGCGCGATCGCGACGCCGTGGTTCGATTCGTTCTGGCCGATCTACTACCTGACGCCGTTCCGGATGGACCTGCTCGCAGCCGGCGCGTTGCTCGCGATCGTGCTGCGCCGCGACCGGCGCGCGCTGGAGCCGTTCTATCCGCTCGCGATCGTCGGCGCGCTCGTGTCGCTCGCGATCCTCGGCTGGCTGCACCTGTCGTTCCCGCGCTTTCGCGCCGCGAACACGCCGCTGTCGAACGCAGCGCTCTACAGCATCTCGCTGCTGCTGTGCACGTCGATCGTCGTGATCGCGCTGCGCGGCCGCGGCCTCGTTCAGCGCGTGCTGACGAACCCGATGCTCGTCTACGTCGGCACCGTCAGCTACACCGTCTACCTGATCCACCTGAGCGTGCTGTACGCGCTGTGGCCGCTGCATCTGAACCGCTTCGTCACGGCCGTGCTCGCGCTCGCGATCACGCTCGCTTACGCGACCCTGAGCTGGTACGGCTTCGAACGGCGCCTGACACGCGGGCCGGCGCGCCGCGCGGTGCCGGCTGCCGCCGGCACGACCGCCTGAATTTCATCATCCATCGCTTCTACCAGGACAACGCCATGAGCCAAACGCGTAAAAAGGCCATCATCACCGGAATTTCGGGGCAAGACGGTGCGTACCTGACCAAACTGCTGCTCGACAAAGGCTACGAAGTCACCGGCACCTACCGCCGCACCAGCTCGGTGAACTTCTGGCGTATCGCCGAGCTTGGCGTCGACACGCACCCGAACCTGACGCTCGTCGAGCACGACCTGACCGACGCGGGCTCGAGCCTGCGCCTGCTCGAACGCACGCAGCCGGACGAGCTCTACAACCTGGCCGCGCAAAGCTTCGTCGGCGTGTCGTTCGACCAGCCGGCGACGACCGCCGAAGTGACCGGCATCGGCCCGCTGAACCTGCTCGAGGCGATTCGCGTCGTGAGCCCGAAGACGCGCTTCTACCAGGCGTCGACGTCCGAGATGTTCGGCAAGGTACAGGCCATTCCGCAAACGGAAACCACCGCGTTCTATCCGCGCAGCCCGTACGGCGTCGCGAAGCTGTACGCGCACTGGATGACCGTGAACTATCGCGAATCGTATGGCCTGTTCGGCAGCAGCGGGATCCTGTTCAACCACGAATCGCCGCTGCGCGGCCGCGAATTCGTCACGCGCAAGATCACCGACACGATCGCGAAGATCAAGCTGGGCAAGGCGACCAAGCTCGAGCTCGGCAATCTCGACGCGAAGCGCGACTGGGGCTTCGCGCTCGAATACGTCGAAGGCATGTGGCGCATGCTGCAGGCCGACGAGCCCGACACCTACGTGCTGGCGACCAACCGCACCGAAACCGTGCGCGACTTCGTGCGGATGGCGTTCGCGGCGGCCGGCTACCAGATCGAATGGACCGGCAAGGGCGAGCAGGAGCGCGGCCTCGATGCCGCGACCGGCAACGTGCTCGTCGAAGTGAACCCGAAGTTCTACCGCCCGGCCGAAGTCGACCTGCTGATCGGCTGCGCGGACAAGGCGAAAAGCAAACTGGGCTGGGCACCGAAGACGACGCTCGAACAACTTTGCCAGATGATGGTCGAAGCGGATTTGACGCGGAACCAACACCATGACACGTTCTGAAACCGGGCGTCCGTCGCGCCGTGCATTCGTCACGGGCCTGACGGGCTTCACCGGTCGCTACATGGCCGAACGCCTGCAGGCGGCCGGCTATGACGTCTGGGGCACGGTCGCGCCCGGCACGCCCCGCCCCGCCGATCCGGCGTTCGCACACTG
>NZ_BCPP01001118.1:0-2092 GCF_016586125.1 Burkholderia sp. E168m23 | reverse complement strand
GATCACGATGTCGAAGTCCATCTGGCCAGCCTTGATCTGCTCAGCCAGGTCTTCCATACCGACGATTTCCGCGCCTGCTGCACGCGCCTGCTCGGCCTTTTCGCCTTGCGCGAACACGGCAACGCGAACCGACTTGCCCGTACCTGCCGGGAGAACGACCGAACCACGAACGACCTGGTCCGACTTCTTCGCGTCGATGCCGAGCTGAACCGCGACGTCAATCGATTCGTCGAACTTCGCGCTCGCGCATTCCTTCACGAGGCTCAGTGCGTCTTCGATCGCGTACAGCTTCTGACGATCGACCTTGGCGGCAAATGCCTGACGGCGCTTGGAGATCTTAGCCATTTACACGCCCTCCACAGTGATACCCATCGAGCGTGCGCTACCAGCGATGGTGCGAACGGCTGCGTCCAGATCAGCTGCCGTAAGGTCCGGCATCTTGGTCTTCGCGATTTCTTCGGCTTGAGCGCGCGTGATCGAACCGACCTTGTCGGTGTGCGGCTTGCTCGAGCCCTTGTCCACCTTCGCCGCCTTCTTGATCAGGACGGTCGCCGGCGGCGTCTTCATCACGAACGTGAAGCTCTTGTCAGCGAATGCCGTGATGACCACCGGCACCGGCAGACCCGGCTCCATGCCTTGAGTCTGCGCGTTGAACGCCTTGCAGAACTCCATGATGTTCAGGCCGCGCTGGCCCAGTGCCGGACCGACCGGCGGCGACGGGTTGGCTTTACCTGCAGGGATCTGCAGCTTGATAAAGCCGATAATCTTCTTTGCCATTTGAAACCTCATTGGAACGCCGGGAAGGCGTTCGGTGAGTGATAACGCGCTTTCGCCGCTGGCTACTGACGCTCCTCAACGACCATGACGCGGGCCGTAAGCGCGAAGGTGGGCAGCCGAGGCTGCCCACCGAATCGGGATCAAACTTTTTCGACCTGGCCGAACTCGAGTTCGACCGGGGTGGAGCGGCCAAAGATGGTGACCGACACACGCACCCGCGATTTCTCGTAGTTGACTTCTTCGACGGTGCCGTTGAAGTCCGTGAACGGGCCTTCCTTGACACGCACCATCTCGCCGACTTCGAACAGGGTCTTCGGGCGCGGCTTTTCGACGCCTTCCTGCATCTGCGACATGATCTTCTCGACTTCCTTCGGGGAAATCGGGGTCGGGCGGTTACGCGCACCGCCGACGAAACCGGTGACCTTCGCGGTGTTCTTCACGAGGTGCCACGTTTCGTCCGTCATTTCCATTTCCACCAGCACGTAGCCGGGGAAGAAACGACGTTCGGTCACGGCCTTGTGGCCGCCTTTGACTTCGACCACTTCTTCGGTCGGAACCAGGATCTGACCGAATTTGTCCTGCATGCCAGCACGTTCGATGCGCTCTTGAAGCGCACGTTGCACGCTCTTCTCCATACCGGAGTAGGCGTGCACGACGTACCAACGCTTTCCGCTCGGGGATGCCGGAGTATCGCTCATATCATTTCCAACCCAGAATCGCCGAGAAAATCACCCATTCGATCGATTTGTCGCTCAACCAGAGGAAAATCGCCATCACAAGCACGAAACCGAACACGACGAGTGTGGTTTGCGTTGCTTCCTTGCGGGTGGGCCATACGACCTTCCGGACTTCCTTGTACGAATCCTTGGCAAACGCGATGAGGCTCTTGCCAGGGGCGGACATCAGCCCGACGGCCACGCCGGCGATGATACCTACCGCCAACGCGGCACCGCGGACATACCACTGCTGATTGGTCAGCCAGAAGAAGCCCACGAATCCGGCCAACACCAGCAATACGCCCAGGGCCAGCATCAGCTTATCGCCGGAGGTATTTACAGTTTCGACGGATGGATTCGCCATAACACCTTAAAACAAATGCCACGTGGGACACGTGGCGATTTTTGGCAGGGGCAGAGGGAATCGAACCCCCAACCTTCGGTTTTGGAGACCGACGCTCTGCCAGTTGAGCTATACCCCTAAACCATGTTGGGGCCGGCTGATGCCAGCCCCAAAACTGTCGATCAACGAATAACTGGCTTACTCGATGATCTTGGCGACGACGCCGGCGCCGACCGTACGGCCGCCTTCGCGGATT
>NZ_BCPP01001117.1:0-2093 GCF_016586125.1 Burkholderia sp. E168m23 | reverse complement strand
CGCGCGACCATGTCCAGATACGCTTCGCGAAAACCCGCTGCCGCGCGGGTAGGCCGCGAGCAGCGCCGTGCGTTCGTCGGCGGTATACGCGTCGAAGTCGGTCGCCATCAGGTCCGTCGACACGGCGCATGCGAGTGCGCGCGCAAGCGGCGACGCGCGGGCGGCCACGCCCGGCGTCGTATGCAGCGCGACCGCGTGCCACACGTCGTCGCGCATGCGCCGCGACCGGCGATGCCGCAGCAGCAGCGCGTGCGCGGCATCCGCGCCGTCGAGCTCGTAGCGTTCGGTCGAACGGCAGTACGCCGGGCTCAATCCCATGTTCGCGTACATCGCGGCGACGTACAGTGCGTCGGCGTCGCACGCGTCGCCTGCACGCCGCGCGGCGAGCGACGCGAATACGAACACGCGCGCCGCATGAGCGGCGAGCGCGGCGGGCAACGACGCGCGGGCCGCGTCGGCGGCCTCGACCGTCACCGGCGTGCGCGGAATGCGCACGCCGGCCACTTCGTCGCCGGTGGCCGATGCGCGCGGGTGCGCAGCATTCATCCTGTCTCCTTCATGCCCCGTGCACGGGGCGGAAAATCGTTCGATGCACGGCGACACCCGGCGCGCAACGCGTCGCGCACCGGCACGCACCGCTCAAAACGCGACGCAGCAGCGGCCGAAGGCTTCGCAGCGCTCGGCGGCCGCACTTGCCGTCGGATAGCGAGCTCGCGCGAAGCGGCGTCCATCACCGCGCGCACGGCACGCATCGACGCCGGGCACCCCGCACGCGTCGCCCGCCGCCGACGCATGCGAACGGTCGCGCACGTCGGCGTCTGCCGCGCAGGCGGCGCCGCCTGCGGCGACCGGCGACCACGCGGGGCTGACGGGCGGCGGCGGCGGCGCAAGCGGCGAGAATTCCTGTTCCGCGTGCACGACTTTGCCGTCGACGACCGTCAGCACCGACGACAGCGTCGGGATGCGCCGCACATCGATCGTGAAGTAATCGTCGCTCAGCACCGCGAAGTCGGCATACCGGCCGGGCACCAGCGCGCCCTTGCGGTGCTCGTCCGCGGAGAACCACGCGCTGCCGACCGTGTAGCGGCGCAGCGCCTCCATCCGGCCGAGCCGGTTGCGCGCCGGATACAGCGCGGTGCCGCCCACGCTGCGCCCCGACACCATCCAGTACAGCGCGACGAACGGGTTGTAGCTCGCCGCGCCCATCGCGCCGGACCCCGCGCCGACCGGCAGCCCGGCCGCGAGCATCGCGCGGAGCGGCGGCGCGCGCGTGGCCGCCGCCGCACCATGGCGCGCGATGAAGGCTTCGCCCTGGAACGCCATGCGCGGCTGCACGGTGATGCCGCCGCCCAGCGCCGCGACCCGCGCGATATTGGCGTCCGAAATGGCCTCGCAGCGGTCGAAGCACCAGCGCAGCCCGTCGAACGGCGTGTCGCGGTCCACCGCTTCGAACACGTCGAGGAAGCGGCCGATCGATTCGTCGTAGGTCGCCTGTAGCCGGAACGGCCAGCGATGATGCACGAGCAGCCGGACGACGGCCGCCAGTTCGACCTCGACGGACGCGGGCAACTCGACGCGCGGTTCGAGGAAATTCCCGAGATCGACCGCCGAGAACAGCAATCGCTCGCCCGCGCCGCTCGCGCGCAGGAACGCGTCGCCGTCGCCGGGCGCGGTCAGCGCGATCCATTTCGCGAAATCATCGAGCTCTCGGCCCGCGTGCCGCGCGCCCAGCGCATAGGCGATGCGCGTCGTCAATTCGCCGCGCCGCGCGAGCGTCGCGACCGCCGCATAGTCGTCCGGATACGCGAGGCCGTCGCCGCCGGCGTCGATCGCGCTCGTCACGCCGACGCGGTTCAGCGCGTGCATGAACTGCCGCGTCGAGTTGACCCGGTCGGCCGCATCGAGCGTCGGCGCGCGGGCGAGCACCGCGCCCAGCACCGCCGGGTCCGGACGCGCGAGCAGCAGCCCGGTCGGCCGCCCATGGCGGTCGCGCCGCAGTTCGCCGCCGGGCGGATCGGGCGTGTCGCGCCCGTAGCCGAGCGCGCGCAGCGCGGCCGCATTCAGCCACGCGCTGTCGGCCAGATGCTGGACGA
>NZ_BCPP01001116.1:0-2097 GCF_016586125.1 Burkholderia sp. E168m23 | reverse complement strand
CGCTCGATCATCTGACGAAAGGGCGCGTCGGCTGGAACATCGTCACCGGCTATCTCGACAGCGCCGCGCGCGGGATGGGGCTCGCGCAGCAGATCGGCCACGACGACCGCTACGAGCGCGCGGACGACTACATGGACGTCGTCTACAAGCTGTGGGAACAGAGCTGGGACGACGACGCGGTGATCCGCGACGCGCAGGCGCGCGTGTTCGCGCAGCCGGGCAAGGTGCGGCGCGTGAAGCACGACGGGCCGTTCTATTCGATCGATGCGATTCATCTGAGCGAACCATCGCTGCAACGCACGCCGGTGTTGTACCAGGCCGGCTCGTCCGCGCGCGGCGTCGAGTTCGCGGGCCGTCACGCGGAATGCGTGTTCGTGAACGGGCAGAGCAAGGCCGCGGCGCGCGCGGCGACGCTCGACATTCGTGCCGCCGCCGCGCGGCAGGGGCGCGACCCGGCGTCGATCAAGATCTTTGCCGGCGTGAGCGTCGTCACGGCCGAGACCGAATTGCTCGCCCGCGAGAAATTCGACGAATACCGGCGCTACGCGAGCCCGGAAGCCGGCCTCGCGCATTTCGCGAGCTCGACCGGCATCGACTTCGCGAAATACGGCCTCGACGAGCCGATCTCGTACGTGAAGACCGATTCGATCCAGTCGGCCGTCGACGCGATCTCGCGCAAGAGCACGACCGGCACCTGGACCGTGCGCCGCATGCTCGAACAGATGTCGCTGGGCGGCCGCTATGCGCCGATCGTCGGTTCGCCGTCGCAGGTCGCGGACGAGCTGCAGTCGTGGATCGACGAGGCCGGCATCGACGGCTTCAACCTGACGCGCACCGTGATGCCCGAGTCGTTCGAGGATTTCGTCGACTGGGTCGTGCCCGAGCTGCAGAACCGCGGTGTCTACAAGGAAGACTACGATCCCGCGCCGACGCTGCGCGAGAAGCTGTTCGGCGCGGGCCCGCGCCTGCCCGCCTGGCATACCGGCGCGCAGCACCGGCCGGCCGCCGCAGCCGAACCCGCGCATCCCGCGCATGCCTGAACGTGACGGAGGGAAGCGATGACGCAATTGTTCGATACGCTGGGTTTCATCGAGGCATCGGCCGTGCGCGCCGGTGCCGGCGCCGATGCAGCGGCACATGAGGAAGCCGTGACGCCGGTCGGCGGCGCGGCCGTGTCGCTGGAGCAGGTCGGCAAGGTATTCGCGACGCCGCGCGGCCAGGCCGCCGCGCTGCGCGACGTGACGCTCGACGTGCGGCGCGGCGAGGTGTTCGGGATCATCGGCCGCAGCGGCGCGGGCAAGTCGACGTTGCTGCGCCTCCTGAACGGCCTCGAACGGCCGAGTTCGGGCCGGGTGCGCGTGCAGGGCGTCGACGTCGGCGCGCTCGACGAGGACGGCCTCGTCGCGTTGCGGCGCCGCACCGGCATGGTGTTCCAGCATTTCAACCTGCTGTCCGCGAAGACGGTGTTCGAGAACGTCGCGCTGCCGCTGAAGATCGCCGGCGTGCCGAAGGCCGAGCGCGTGCGCAAGGTCGAGGCGCTGCTCGAGCTCGTCGGGCTCGCCGCGAAGCGCGACGCGTACCCGGCGAGCCTGTCGGGCGGGCAGAAGCAGCGCGTCGGCATCGCGCGGGCGCTCGTGCACGATCCGGAGGTGCTGCTGTGCGACGAAGCGACGTCGGCGCTCGATCCGGAAACCACGCAATCGATCCTCGCGCTGCTCGCCGACATCAACCGCCGTCTCGGGCTGACGATCGTGCTGATCACGCACGAGATGGAGGTGATCCGCGCGGTGTGCGACACGGTCGCGGTGATCGAACAGGGCGAAGTCGTCGAAACCGGCCCCGTGTGGCGCGTGTTCGGCGATCCGCGCCACGGCGCGACGCGCGCGCTGCTGAGCACGCTGCAGCACGACCTGCCGGCCGAACTGGCCACGCGGGTGCGGCCGCTGCCCGAGCCGGCCGCGCTGCCCGACGGCGCACAGATCGTGCTCGACGTCCGCTATACGGGCGAGAGCGGCGGCGAGCCGGACGTCGGCGCGCTCGCGGCGGCGCTCGGCGGCTCCGTGCGATTTCTGCACGGCGGCATCGAAAGCATCCAGG
>NZ_BCPP01001115.1:0-2100 GCF_016586125.1 Burkholderia sp. E168m23 | reverse complement strand
CGCCGGCGTCATCGCGAGCAGGCGGTCTTTCGCATCCTGCGGGATCGCCAGCGTGCCGACGAATTCCTGCAGTGCTTCGCGCGTGATGCCCTTGCCGCGCGTCAGTTCCTTCAGCTGCTCGTACGGGTTCTCGATGCCGTAGCGGCGCATCACCGTCTGCACCGGCTCGGCGAGCACTTCCCAGCAGTTGTCGAGGTCTTCGTTCAGGCGCTGCGGATTCACTTCGAGCTTGTCGAGACCGCGGATCAGCGAGTCGTACGCGAGCAGCGAGTAGCCGAGCGCGACGCCCATGTTGCGCAGCACCGTCGAGTCGGTCAGGTCGCGCTGCCAGCGCGACACCGGCAGCTTGTCGGCGAGGTGGCGCAGCGTCGCGTTCGCGAGGCCGAGGTTGCCTTCCGAGTTCTCGAAGTCGATCGGGTTGACCTTGTGCGGCATCGTCGACGAGCCGATTTCGCCGGCCTTCGTCTTCTGCTTGAAGTAGCCGACCGAGATGTAGCCCCACACGTCGCGGTCGAGGTCGAGCAGGATCGTGTTCGCGCGCGCCACAGCGTCGAACAGTTCGGCCATGTAGTCGTGCGGCTCGATCTGGATCGTGTACGGGTTGAACGTGAGCTTCAGGCGGTTCTCGATCACGTCGCGCGAGAACGCTTCCCAGTCGAATTCCGGATACGCCGAGAAATGCGCGTTGAAGTTGCCGACCGCGCCGTTCATCTTGCCGAGGATCTCGACCTTCTCGATGCGCGTGATCGCACGGGCGAGACGCGCGGCGACGTTCGCGAGTTCCTTGCCGAGCGTCGTCGGGCTGGCCGGCTGGCCGTGCGTGCGGGACAGCATCGGCTGCTCGGCGTGCGCGTGCGCGAGTGCGACGAGGCGCTGGTAGACCGTGCGCAGCGCCGGCAGGATCACGTGTTCGCGCGCGCCGGCGAGCATCATGCCGTGCGACGTGTTGTTGATGTCCTCGGACGTGCACGCGAAGTGGATGAATTCGCTCGCCTTCTCGAGTTCGGCCTGGCCCTTCACCGATTCCTTCAGCCAGTATTCGACGGCCTTCACGTCGTGGTTCGTCACGCGCTCGATTTCCTTGATGCGCGCGGCGTCGTGCGCGGTGAAGCGCTCGGCGAGCTGCAGCAGGAACTGCTCGGAGGCTTCCGAGAAGCGCGGGACTTCCGCGAAGCCGGCGCGCGACAGCGCGATCAGCCAGTGCACCTCCACGGTGACGCGGTGGCGCATGAAGGCGGCTTCGGAGAGCCAGTCGCGCAGCGCTTCGGTCTTGCTGGCGTAGCGGCCGTCGATGGGCGAGAGCGCGGTGAGGGCGAAAAGCGTATCGGGACGAGTGTCGGACATGATCGGGCAGGGCCTTTTGGGGCCGGGGCGAACGAGGGGAGGAGAATCCGGCATTTTACCATCGGCGCGCGTCGATCCCGGCCGAACCGGTCCGGCCGTGGCTGCCGCGGGCGCGCGCGGTTCGGGCGGCACCGGGGCGGCGCGCGAATGGCGTGCCGGCGGGGGCCCGCGCCGGCTTGCCGGGCCGCGTTCGACGCCGCCGGCCGGGGCCGCCCGCCGGTAGAATGCAGGCTTCTTCCCGACCGCCGCCCGCCGCGCCCGCCTGCATGGAACTGAAATGGCTCGAAGACTTCGTCTCGCTCGCGGAGACGCGCAGCTTTAGCCGGTCCGCCGAGCTGCGGCACGTGTCGCAGCCGGCGTTTTCGCGGCGCATCCAGGCGCTCGAGGCGTGGCTCGCGACCGAGCTGATCGATCGTTCGGTCTATCCGACGCGGCTCACGCAGGCCGGGCAGATCTTCTACGAGCAGGCGCTGACGATGCTGTCGCAGGCGCACGAGGCGCGCACGCTGCTGCGCGGCCACGTCGGCGCGCCGGTGCCGACGATCGAATTCGCGGTGCCGCACACGCTGTCGCTCACGTATTTCCCGCGCTGGCTCGAGCGGATCGAGGCGAAGATGGGCCAGGTCCACACGCGGCTGCGCGCGCTGAACGTGCACGACGCGGTGCTGTCGCTGGTCGAGGGCGGCTGCGACCTCGTGATGGGCTATCACCACCCGAGCCATCCGGTCGCGCTCGACCCGGCCCGCTACGACATGC
>NZ_BCPP01001114.1:0-2104 GCF_016586125.1 Burkholderia sp. E168m23 | reverse complement strand
GCGACGAGTTCTTCCGATTCGCCGGAATAGGAGATGCCGATGAAGACGTCGTCGGAGGTGACCATCCCGAGGTCGCCGTGGCTGGCCTCGGCAGGGTGGACGAAGAAGGCCGGCGTACCGGTGCTGGCCAGCGTGGCTGCGATCTTGCGGGCGATATGCCCCGATTTGCCGATCCCGGAGACCACGACGCGGCCGCGGCAGCCGAGCAGCAGCGCCACGGCCTGGACGAAGCCGCCGTCGAGCTGGTCGCTCAGCGCGCGCACGGCGTCCGCCTCGATGTCGAGCACGTCGCGGGCGAGCGCGAGCGCCCGATCATCATTGATTTTCGCTATCATGCGCGGAGTATAGCAAAGGCGTTTGTTCGCCGCGCCGGCCTTCGGACTCGTCCGAAGCAGCCTGTCCACCGCCACCACCCCGCGCCCGCATTGCCGTGGCCCCGACGAACGAGGACGCTTCGCCTGTGATTTCCCCGCTCGAAATGACCCTGCTGCTGCTGCTGGCCTCAGTGGTGGGCGTCGTCGTATTCCGCTCGTTGAACCTGCCGCCGATGCTCGGCTACCTGACCGTCGGCATCCTGGTCGGCCCGCACGCATTCGGCGTCGCGGCGGATCTCGAACGGGCCGAGCACCTCGCGGAATTCGGCGTGGTGTTCCTGATGTTTTCGATCGGCCTCGAATTCTCGCTGGCGAAGCTGAGGTCGATGCAGCGGCTCGTGTTCGGGCTCGGCCTCTTGCAGGTCGTCGCGACCCTCGTGCTCGCGCTCGTGCTCGGCGCGCTGTTCGAGCACTGGGTGCACATCACGTGGCAGGGCAGCATCGCGCTCGGCGGCGCGCTCGCGATGTCGTCGACGGCGATCGTGTCGAAGATGCTCGCCGAGCGGCTCGAGATCGAGACCGAGCACGGCCGCAACATCTTCGGCGTGCTGCTGTTCCAGGATCTCGCGGTGGTGCCGCTCTTGATCGTGATCGCCGCGTTCGGCGCGGAATCGTCGAAGGATCTCGCGCTCACGCTCGGCTTCGCGGCGGTCAAGATCGTGATCGCGCTCGCGCTGCTGCTCGTCATCGGCCAGCGCTTCATGACGCGCTGGCTCAACGTCGTCGCGCGGCGCCGCTCGCAGGAGCTGTTCGTGCTGAACCTGCTGCTCGTCACGCTCGGCGCCGCGTTCATCACCGACCGCTTCGGCCTGTCGCTCGCGCTCGGCGCGTTCATCGCCGGGATGCTCATTTCCGAGACGCCGTTCCGCCATCAGGTGGAAGAGGACATCAAGCCGTTCCGCGACGTGCTGCTCGGCCTGTTCTTCGTGACGACGGGGATGCTGCTCGATCCGCGCGTGATCTGGGAGCATCCGTTGATCGTGCTCGGCTTCTTCGTCGGGCAGATCCTGTTCAAGGCGACGATGATCGCCGGGCTCGCGCGGCTGTTCGGCGCGACGCCGGGCGTCGCGATGCGCACCGGCATCGGCCTCGCGCAGGCCGGCGAATTCGGCTTCGTGCTGCTGAACCTGATCCTCGACCGGCATCTCGTCGATTCGACGCTGCTGCAGGCGATCCTCGCGTCGATGCTGCTGTCGATGCTCGCCGCGCCGTTCCTGATCCAGAATGCCGACCGCATCGTGATGCGGCTGTCGTCGACGGAATGGATGCAGCAGTCGCTGCAGATGACGCGGATCGCGACGCAAAGCCTCAAGCAGCGCGGCCACGTGATCATCTGCGGCTACGGCCGCGCGGGCCAGAACCTCGCGCGCATGCTCGAACAGGAAGGTATTTCGTACGTCGCGCTCGACCTCGATCCCGATCGCGTGAGTGCTGCGGCGACCGCCGGCGAATCGGTCGTGTTCGGCGACGCGGCGCGCCGCGAGTCGCTGCTCGCGGCCGGTATCCACCGGGCGGCGGCCGTCGCGATCACCTACGCGAACACGCCGTCCGCGCTGCGCGTGCTGCATCACGTGCACGAGCTCGAGCCGACGCTGCCCGCGATCGTGCGCACCGTCGACGATGCCGATCTCGAGAAGCTGCTCGCGGCCGGCGCGACCGAAGTGATTCCGGAGATCGTCGAGGGCAGCCTGATGCTCGCGTCGCACACGCTGGTGCTGGTCGGCGTGCCG